>JBDKVB010000089.1 GCA_039679385.1 Armatimonadia bacterium
TTCGTCCAGTCGTGCCCGATCTTGTCCGCCAGCGCCTCCTCATCCAGCTCGATCCCCAGACCAGGCTCCGTCGGCAGGTCCAGGTAACCATCGCGGAAGGTGAGAGGCTTCTTCAGGTAGCCCTCGCCGAAAGTCGTGTGCTCCTGCGCCAGGAAGTTCGGGATCGAAGCATCAAGCTGCACACCGGCTGCCAGGGAGATCGGCCCGAGTGGGCAGTGCGGAGCCACGACCGCGTAGTAAGCTTCGGCCATACCCGCAATCAACCGCGTCTCGAAGATCCCGCCTGCGTGGGACAGATCGGGCTGCAGGACGGCAGCGGCCCGCTTCTCAAGAATCTCGCGGAAGCCCCACTTGGTGAAAATGCGCTCGCCGGTCGCGATGGGGATATGGGTCTTGCGCGCCAGATCGGCCAGGACGTCGACATTCTGGCACTGTACCGGCTCCTCAATGAACATCGGCTGCAGGGGCTCCAGCGCCTTGATGAGCAGCGCCGAGGTCGCCGGCGGAACGGAACCGTGGAAGTCGATGGCGATGTCGATCTCCTTGCCCACGGCCTCGCGGATTGCGGCGATGCGCCCGACGGCACGATCGACGAAGCCCGGCGTCTCAATGACTCGCGCCGGGCGGCCGCCGGCGACTCCGGTCTTGAGGGCCTTGAAGCCCAGCGCAACGGCCTTCCGGGCATTCCCCGCCGCCTCTTCGTCGGTGCCGCCACCGACTGCTTTGTACACCTTCACACGGTCACGCAGTGGGCCGCCGAGGAGCTTGTGGACCGGAAGCCCGGCGGCCTTTCCGGCCAGGTCCCACAGGGCGTGGTCGACGCCTGACAGGGCGCTCGTCAGTACCGGGCCTCCACGGTAGAAGGCATGGCGGTACATTGCCTGCCAGTGATGCACGACCCGCGTCGGGTCCTTGCCAACCAGGTAGGGCTCCAACTCCGCCACCGCCTGCGCTACGGTCAGCGCACGCCCCTCGACAATCGGCTCGCCGAGTCCGACAAGGCCCTCGTCGGTATGGATCTTCAGGAACAGGAAGCGGGGCTTGACAAGAAAGGTCTCGAGCTTTGTGATCTTCATGATTGGTTCTCCCGATTGTGCGAAGGCACTGTTTTGCGAAGGGGCGTCTCACGGCCGGTAGCCTTCGGCGAGTTAGGGTCGGACCATCGTACCGTCCGGAAGCCGCGTCTGGGTCCAGGTGTCCACCTTGGGCACGCAGGGGTACTTGGCGGCCAGCTCCTCGTTCACGTCGATCCCCAGGCCGGGCTTGTCATTCGGATACAGGAAGCCCTTGCGCACCTCAGGCAAGCCAGGGAAGATCTCGTACACAAGCTCCGAGAACCCGCACCACTCCTGGATGCCGAAGTTCGAGCAGGCCAGGTCCAGGTGCAGGTTGCAGGCATGGCCAATTGGTGAGGTGTCGCCAGGTCCATGCCAGGCGGTCCGGACATTGTGCAGCTCGCCATAGGCCGCGACCTTCCGCGCCGGTGTCAGGCCACCCATCTGGCTGACGTGCATGCGCAAGAAGTCGATCAGCCGCCCCGACACCAGCGGCATCCACTCACGCGGGTTGTTGAACAGCTCCCCCATCGCGAGCGGCGTTGCACACTGGTTCCGCACCAGGGCGAAGTACTCGATGTCCTCCGGCGCCAGCAGGTCCTCGAGGAAGAAGAGCTGGTACGGTTCGACGGCCTTCGCCAGGAACAGGGCGTCGGCAGGTCGCAGGCGTTCATGGACATCGTGCAGCAACTCGACGTCGAAGCCGACGGCGTTGCGCACGTACTCCAGCATTCTGGGGACGTTACGGGCATACTCGCGGTCGTTGAAGTAGGTACCGGGCTGAGCGTTCTCGGGTGTGTGCAGCGACTCCGGCTTGCCGCCGTAGCCGCCCATCTGCACGCGGACGTAGTGGTAGCCCTCGGCCATGAAGCGCTGCACACTCTCCAGCACTTCCTCCGGCGTGGCGCCTCCAGCGTGCCGGTAGACGGCCGCTGCCTCCCGGCACCTGCCGCCCAGGAGGTCGTAGACCGGCATTCCCGCCCGCTTGCCCTTGATGTCCCACAAGGCCATGTCCAGACCGGAGATGGCGTTGTTGAGGACCGGGCCATTTCGCCAGTAGGAGTTGACCCAGCAGGTCTGCCAGAGGTCCTCGATGCGGTCGACGTCACGGCCGACCACCAGCGGCTTGAGGTACTCCTCGACCGCTGTCTTCACGGCCAGCGCACGCTGGGTGAAGGTAGCGCATCCCCAGCCGTAGAGACCGGGCTCGGAAGTGTCCACACGGACCGCGATCAGACGCGAGCCCGCAGGTTGGGTCATGACGACGCGAAGGTCGGTGATGGTGGTCTTTTCGGCCATAGTGATAACCTCGTTTTCGTGAGAGACCTGGGCGAAGGTCGGGCGCCGGAAGCTCTCAGCGCCCCGGGATGTTCCAGCCGTGCTCCGGGATCAGACGGTAGATTGGCTCCCAGCCCAGTATCTCCTTCGCGCGGCGGCAGGAGACGAGCGCCTCGTCGTGCTCAATCGGCTCGCGCCACTCGGTCACGTATCCATAGTGGGGCTGCGCGATCTCACGGCTGGGCAGGTTCAGCAGGTTCAGGTCGGAGTTGATGAACAGAGGATGCGCACCCTCGTAGTCGGCTTCGATCCCCTGCACGAAGGCCCGGGCGCTATCGCGGGCATCGATCCAGGTCCAGTAGTTGCGCACAAAGAACTCCAGGTTGGGCCCCTGGTTGATCATCCTGGCCATCCCGTCCAGTCGCCGCGGGTCGGGCGAGACGACCCAGGTGATTCGCAGCGATACGCTGCTGATGCCGTCCTTGTGCCAGAAATACTCCCCAATCTCCTCCAGGATCTTCTTTGAGAAGCTGTAGGCGTCGGAGAGCAGAGACGGGTGGTCCTCGTCAATCGGGAAGTAGCGGACGGGGAGGAGCTCCTTGCCGTACCACTGCCCCAGGGCATTGATGGAGCTGGCGACGCTGATCTTCTTGATGCCCGCTGCGGCGCAGGCCTCGTAGACGTTGTACGTCCCCTGGCAGTTGTCCTCGAAGGTCTGGCGCGACTTGTCCTTGATCAGAGACGGAATGCCGGCCAGGTGAATGACGCTGTCGTGTTCGGCAACGGTCTTCGCGAGCGCGTCGTAGTCGAGGCAGTCAAGCACGCGGTATTCGGCGTTGTCGACAGTGCGATCGGGGGTCCTCCCGGCTGCGGTAACCTGATGTCCGCGGGATACCAACTCCTGCACCACGAAGCGCCCCACCCTCCCCGCACCACCGGTAACAAGCACTTTCATGAGCCAACCATTCCTGACGTCGGCCCCGGGCACAGTCCCGGGAGCCTGTACAAAGAATCAGACGGCGGCCTGAGCGGATACGCCCAAGGGCCGCCGCCTGATAATAGTCCAATCAGTGACGGGGTTCAACTCATGATTGTGGTGCGGGTCCAGCCTCTTCGTCCTCGGCTGCCGGGGCTGGTGCTGCCGGTGCCGTTTCGACCTTCGGAGCGGAGAGCGCCTCCTTGAGCTTCGGGAACAAGTCCTCCAGGAGCGCCTTCGCGGTATCGGTTGCGCCCTGGGGAGCAGTCGCCTGCAGCCCATCGGCGAAGGCCCCAAGTCCCGCTGCCTTCGTGAAGGCGGACATCGCCGATCCCAACATTCCGGGATCGCCGTAGAGGTTCATCTGCGCCTTGCTGAGTGCCTCACCGAAGGCATGGGCGAAGGCAACTCCGACTTCCTTGTTGGCGCTAATGGCCGCCAGCGCCTGCTCCAGTTGGACGGAGATCTGCTCGTACTCGGCCTTCGCGCTCAGCTCGTTGCGCAGAACGGTGACGCGTGCGGCCTCGACGTCCTGCACCCGGGTGGCGTCAACGGCGACCTGCTCACGGGTAACGTTCACCGGGACCATCTGCCGCGCCTGTTCACCGGCGGCGGATAGCGTCGCGGCGTCCTTATCGGCCTCGGCCCTCACGCGCACAGCCTCAGCCAGGCTTGCCGCAGCCTGCTGCTCGCCTTCCGCGATCTTGGCGGCCTTGTAAGCCTCGATGTCGGCCTCCATCTGCCGCTTGATCTTCTCTTGCTGGGCCTGCTGCTCGGCGCTGATGACCTGGACCTGCTTGGCGCGGTCGGCGCCGGCAACTTCGCCGACGGTCGTGACCTGCTGCTCGGCCCTTTCGCGTTCGGCCTGAGCCACGAGCTGCTGCTGCTCTGCGATGGCCCGGCGCTGTTCGGCTTCGGCCACAGCAATCAACTGCTCGCGCTTGGCCACCTCGACGGCTCGTTCGCGTGACACGTCTGCGGTCTGGATGGCCTCGTTGCGGCTGATGTCCGCGGTCTTCTGCTCCTGCTCCCTGGAGATGATCGCCTTCTGAGCCTCGACCCGGCTCATGTTGACCTGCAGGTCGCGCTCAACACCGGCCTGCTGCACCTGGCGATCCTTATCGATCTCGGCGGTCTCAACCAGCCGCCGCTGCTCGATCTGGTAGGTCTCGGCATCCCGGGTGCGCTCGGCGCGCACCTTGGTGACCTCTGCCGACTGCGTGGCTTCCGCTTCGGCCTGGGCCTTTTGCAGCTCCAGCACCTGCTTGCGGGTATCGACGTCCTTGGTGGTGATCTCGCGCTCTGCGTCACGCTCGTAGAGGTTGCGCTCGACGCGAGCCCGGTTGGTGATCTCGGCGATCTTGCGCAGGCCCTGGGCGTCGAACACGTTGCGATCGTTCAGCCGCTCGGTGTTGGTCTGGTCAAGCCGGGAGATGGTGACGGACTCAAGGGTCAGACCGTTGGACTTGAGGTCTTCGCGCACCAGTTGGGAGACGGCGCTGGCGAAGTCGTCGCGCTCAGCATGAAGCTGGGCCAGGTCGCGGGTAGCCGCCACCGACCGGAGGGCCGATACCAGCTTCTCGAAGACCAGATCCCGGACTGCCACGGGGTCAATCGATCGCCCACCGAGAGAGCGAGAGGCGTTGAGGACGTCGTCGGCGGCCGCCTGGACCTTGATGTAGAACTCGGCGCGGATATCGCAGCGGAGGTTGTCCTTGGTGATCAGCGCGTCCTCACCGGCGCGCTCGACCTCCAGCTTCATGGTCTCCAGACGTACCTGGACGACCTTGTGCACCACGGGGATCACAATAGCCCCGCCATCGAGGACAACCCGCCGGCCGCCCATGCCGGTGCGTACGAAAGCCTCGTTGGCGCTGGTTCGTTGGTAGAGCCTGGCGATAATGGTGAGGATCGCCGAAACGATCAGTACCGCCGCCCCAATCACCATCAGGATAAGACGGCTGATGGGGCTGATCCCCTCCACCATGAAGGGTCCGACGATCAGCAGCAGGCCGAACAAGACCATTCCGACCGGAAGTGCCATGACTCATCCCTCCGAGGAGTCAGCGGGACACGCGCTGTGTGCCCGCTAGCAGCAAGGAACCGAATGCGTGACCGGCAGGACCGACTGTCTTGTGTCCAGACACCAGGGAGCCTGCGCTGCCTCCTCTCCCCCAGTCCCCGACGGTGCCTGCGCGCGGGTCTTCGTGACTAGACCGGCAACAGCGAGACGTCGTAGTAATCGCCGTCGCGGTGATAGCGGACGAGTACGACCTCCTGATCTTTGGCGATGTCTCCGATGACAGGCCGCCCGGCGATGCTATGCCAGTCGCCTGCACCATCCTTCACGTGGACTTCTGCCTTCTGGTCCTCCCGGAGACCGTAGACCGCGATCCCCACCAATCCCACCAGCTCCTCGGGCAGGATTGCGTAGGTCTCGCTGGTCGGCATCAGGCGAGCAAGTCCCCGAGCCGTCGCACCGGTCAGACTTAGGCCGACCAGCACTGCAATCCCCAGGGATGGCCAGACGTAGACCACCGGCGCCCACTTGAAGGGCAAGAGATAGCCGAAGACTGTGTTCGCCGCCAGCCCGGAGACCCCGAAGAGCACCATGAGAGAGGTCACCAGCAGGGATAGCGGGATCTTGCCGAAGCCCAGCACCGTCAGCCCGCGTAGCAGTAGCGAGGTCTCGTGGTGCTCGACGAAATGCTCGCCGTGGACCTCATGCTCGACCCCGGTCGGAGCTTCATGGCCAGCCACGGCACCGTGGTCGGCGCCCAGATCATGCTCGGCAGCGACGTCGTGCTCGACGGAGACATCATGGTCTGCCGATATGTCGTGCTCAAGCGTCACGTCGTGCTCCACGGCCAGGTCATGGTCCACGGCGATATCATGGTCCACGGCGATATCGTGGCCCAGATCGTGTCCGGTCTCGCCCCCGATTCCCGTGCTGCTCAGGATGAGGTAGATTGCCGCGAGACCAATGGGCGCAACGAAAATCAGGTTGTACCACTCAAGCAACTGCACCCCACTTACCTCCCTGTGCCTCCGGTGGCCTGGTCATGATGCAACAGGTCGTCATAGGGCCGTTCACGCAGGAGGGCCGCAGCCTTGCTGCGAGCCTCTGTCGGCGCCACCTCGTCAGGCTTGAGCGGGGCAGCGACGGTGCGTCCTTCGAGTTGGTCCAGCAGATCGAGGGAAGCTGCCTCCGCCCTCGCCTGCATCTCAAGCTCCGTTACAGCCACCTCGTCCGTCGCATCCTGGGCACGAGTCAGCATCCCCCGCAGAGCTTCCCGTTCGGCATTCAGCGCAGCGAGCCGTTGTGCCTGTCCGAGGCGCTCCAGTCTCTGCTCCGCCTCCACTCGACGGCGCTGGTGATCGAGAATCAGAAGACGCGCTGCCTGTCGGTCCTCCTGCAGCCGCCGTGCCAACTCGGCGATTGCGCTCTCATCAGTGGCCGGCTCTCCCAGGGCCTCGCGCAGCTCCAGTTCTCTACGCTCGGCCTGGGCGACCGACAGGGCCACGATCGTCCTCGAGGCGGCCAGTTGCCGTGCAACCTCGGTCGCGGGCTGCGCTGAATCCTCCTCTTCACCAAGGAAATCGGTTAGAATGCGTCGCAGCCAGCGTAGAAGACCCATCTACGAACCAGGCACCGCTTTCCAGCGAGGGCGAATCTGCAGTCCTTTGGGTCGGTCCGGGCCGGGTGCAATAGCCCCAGCTTCGCCGTGTAACCTAGACTGCCACCTCACCTAGTTGAGGATTCTTCGCCAACTGTGCAGGAGTTCCTGCACCCGCAAGGAAAGAGCTCGCAACTCATCAAGGAGGCATAGGTAATGTCAGACGATCGCATACCCGTACTGCTGGACACCGACCTCGGAGACGATATCGACGACGCCTGGGCGCTGTCGGTGTGCATCAACCACCCGCGCATCAACCTGGTGGGCGTTACCACCGTTTGGCGTGACTCAGTGCTGCGTGCCGCGCAGGGCCGGTTGCTGCTTGAGAAGGCCGGAACCCCCGAAGTGCCGGTGGCAGCCGGTACCCGAGACGCCCTTGACCGCGCCCTGGACTTCCCCCGCAACTGCCAGGCCGACGTTCTTTCCGCCGAGGACGAGGCGCGGCTTCGCGAAGGCCGCACCGACGCCATCCGGTTCATGGCGGAGATGGCAGAGAGCACTCCGGGGCTCGTTCTGTTGCCCATCGGGCCGCTCACCAGCGTAGCCCGGTTCATCCTTGAGTTCCCGGAGAGCTTCGCCAAGATCGAGCGCATCGTCATCATGGGCGGCCATATCATGCCCGATCGAGCGCAGCCTGAATACAATGTCGTCTGTGACCCTCGCGCCAGCAAGATTGTCTTTGGCTGCGGCAAGCCGATCACGATGATCGGCCTCGATGTCACGCTCAAGTGCCAGATGGTCCCCAGCGACCTGGAGGCGATCAACGCCAAGGGCACGCCGCTGGCCAAGGCAATCCTGTGCATGACCGAGCTGTGGCAGGGCGGTCCTGACGGGCAGCGCAAGAAGTCGATGCCGATTGTTCACGACCCGCTGGCTGCCCTTGCCGTGGTCGAGCCGGACATCGTGCAGTGCGAGAAGCTCAACATCGACATCGACGAGAAGGGCAACTGCGTCGTCGGCAGCGGACCGGCAAACGCGCTGGTGGCCCAGGGCGTTGACCCGGTACGTGTTCGCGCACGGGTCGTCGAACTGATCGGATAGGTCGCGGCGAAGGTCTGCGGCCCTAGACAGAAAAGTGGAGCAAGAGGGCTTGACAGTCTGCAGGTCACCACGTACAATACGCGCACTCTGCAGAACGCCTGCCGAGGTGGCGGAATTGGCAGACGCGCTAGGTTCAGGACCTAGTGCCCAATAGGGCATGGGGGTTCAAGTCCCCCCCTCGGCACCAAGCACTCACATGAAGCGGCCCTCGCGGCCGCTTTTTTGTTGCCTGCGATCTTGCGGGTTAGGGACCTGCGGGAAGCCGGTGCCTACAACGAGTGCGGCCCCGTGGAATCCGGGGCCGCCCTGGGGTTCGTGGATCGGGGATCTTGTGCTCAGGCCTCGTCAGTGGCCACGACGAACTCACGCACCCGAGCCAGTGTCGGTTCATCCACCTGAGCCCTCACAACCACGTGGTCACCCTCGTACCTCGTCTCCAGCAGCTTCCCGTTCCGTCGCGGGAGCTCCAGTAAGGCCAGGCGATCGTAGGGGATGTGCAGGGTGACGGGCACCAGCCTCGCCGGCAGCATCGCTCGCAGGCGGTCACGGAGCTCGTCCATGCCGTAGCCTGTCAGCGTGGAGATGGGCACCGCGTCCGGCATGTTCCCTGCCAACTCGGCACGTTGTGCCGGGTCCTCTACCAGATCCCACTTGTTGAGCACCAGGAGCATGGGCTTCTCCAGGGCCTTCAGCTCGTCCAGAATCTCCCGTGTCGCCCGGTTCTGGCTGTCGGCCCAGGGGTCGCTTGCATCAATCACCTGGACCAGCAGGTCGGCCTCGAGTGTCTCTTCCAGGGTGGCTTTGAAGGCCTGCAGTAGCTTCTTGGGCAGGTCGTGGATGAACCCGACGGTATCTGCGACAAGGGCCTCGGTGTTGTCGCCGAGTTCGACCTTGCGCACGGTCGTATCGAGGGTCTCGAAGAGGCGGTCGTGGGCTGTGACCTCCTCGCTACCGCAGAGGGCGTTGAGCAGAGAGGACTTGCCGGCGTTGGTGTAGCCGATGAGGCTGATCACCGGGAGATGGCTGTCGAGACGTTGCTCGCGCTCGACGTCTCGGCGCCCTTCGAGATCGCCGAGCACACGACGGAGTTTCGCGATTCGCTCGCGCAGGCGCCTGCGGTCAGTCTCGAGCTTGGTCTCCCCAGGGCCGCGCACTCCCACGCCGCCGGCTCCACCGCGTGCGGCGATCCGGTCCATCATTCTCCCGCGTCCGGTGAGGCGTGGGAGGAGGTAGGATAGCTGGGCCAGCTCGACCTGAAGCTTGCCGGCTCGTGAGTGGGCGTGTTGGGCGAAGATGTCCAGGATCAGTTCGGTACGGTCGAGGATCTTGCGGTCCTCGAACTGGTCGACGAGGTTGCGTACCTGCGCCGGGCTCAGCTCGGCATCGAACAGGATGATCTCGGCCCCGGTCGAGGCCACCTCTGCTTTGAGCTCCTCGATCTTGCCCTTCCCCACGAAGTGACGCAGGTCGGGGTGCTCCCGATTCTGTACGAGGACCCCGACAGGAGCTGCCCCGGCGGCCCGGGCCAGGTCGATGAGTTCCTGCATGGAGCGCCGGCCCTCTCCTCGCAGCTTGTCAATCCCGACGAGGACCGCACGCTCACGTTCCATCCCCGGTTCTCGTTCCAGGCCTACATAGATCTCCAAAGCGATGTCCTCCTCGTACTCCGGTGCCCAGAAGGGCCGTTCCTGGTAGCTACGCTACCTCTTCAGTATAGACACTGGTGGGGTCGATGTGCAAAGGAGAGGCAGTCAGAATCGGGCACAGCCGGTCTTGCTATTGATCTCAAGATTATGTATGCTTGTTCAAGATAAACTAGAACGGCATAGCTTGCCGCAGCTTGTACCCTTTGAACCCGCCATCAACACAGGGCAGGGCCGTCGGTGCCTAGGGTTCACGTGTCGGTGCGCAGGCAGGCCTTCGGGGGGGGACACAGCACACCACGAAGCTACCCCACGCCGCGCCTGGAATCCCCTGAGTCACAGGTCGGCCCTCGGGACGTACTGTCGCAGCGACGCCAGGGCTTTGGAAGGAAGACTCCCTGCGACCCTCACTGTGGGCAGGTCTCCCTCATCGCAGCCTATCGTCCACAGGCGGCTTGTAGCTCGCTGGACCGGGGGTCGCATTCCACAACAGGTGATGGACAGACGGAAGAGAGGACGACGCTCCACGCAGGTCTCCTGTCCTTGGTAGCGATGATCGGCCTCGCTGCCGCGATTGGTGGTGTCGACCATCAACTCGCGCGGCGGGGCTTTCAGGCTGCGGCCCTTCGGGAGTTCCTCGCCGTCTCGCCTGACCGACTGACCACGGAACTCGACCCGCGCGCCGATTCGCAGGCAGACCGCGAGGGCCTGCAGAGGCTTCAGGTGGACGTCAGCAGCCCGAAGGCTCGTGGCGAAAAGCAGCGCGTGTACGTGACTCTGGACCCTTCGCGACGCTACGTGTGCAGGGCGCACTGGGTTCACAAGGTGGTTGCCGACAAGGCCGGTCCTCTGAGCCAGGAACGGCTACAGTCTCTCGCCGAAGGCTTCGCCAGTAGCCACTCTCTGTTCGTCGGGGCTCAGACGCGGCTGCTGACGGCCAAGCCGGCTCAGGAAGCCGGTCCGGGCGCCTACACTTTCACCTGGGAACTGACCATGCCGCCCCGGGGCCCACGCATCGGCCAGGCACGGGTCACACTGTCGCCTGTCGACGGGGCACCGCTGCACGCAGAGTTCACCATCCACGACCCCTCCCTGCTGGCACGCTTCACGATCAGTCGCACTGAGGCCCTCCGGCTCGCGATCGGCGCTTTGCCTCCCCGGTACCAGCGTGGGTCGGTAGCTTTGCGAGGCGTTTCGGTGGTCAACACCGCCGCAGCGGGCAAGCCCGCAACACCTGCCTGGCGCTTCCTTTTCGAGGAGGGGTCGAGACCGGAGTATCCGGCCTCGGCGGCAACCCTCTACACGGTGCTGGTGGATGGTGACTCCGGTAGTGCCCAGTTGGAATCGACCTCAACACAGGCGCGCTGAGGCGCCTGCTCCGCTGCAGAAGCGTCCCTCCAGGACGACCCGGGATTGCCGGATCTTCGGCCCTCTGGGGGACCGCCCAAGGGTTGCGCCGGGCCTGGGATACTGGTATACTTTGACCGGTTGCAGGCCGGCTCTTCGGCCTATCACGTGGCTGGCGTAAGGACCTTGAGACGTGCATAAGTTTGCGTTCATCATCCATCCCCTGGACGTGCGGGACGTTGCCCGCAAGTACCGGTATGCCGCACACCTGCCCGGCGCGCTTGTCGAGGCAAGTCTACACGTCATACCGCCCAAGCTGGTTAGTCACATCACCGGGATTCGGTCGGCCACCGGCGCAGAGACCGAGGGCTGGTTCGTTGCGTGCCCGCTCACCTCTCGGCAGTTCAGGGACGGCAACGCGGCTAAGGCCATCAACAAGATCGTCGAGGCCGGCAAGATAGCCCAGGACCTGGGTGCTGAGATTGTCGGACTGGGCGCCTTCACGTCGATTGTGGGCGACGCCGGGATCACCGTGGCAGAGCGGCTCGACATCGCCGTCACGACCGGCAACAGCTACACCGTAGCTACCGCGCTCGAGGGCTCGCTGCTTGCGGCTCGCCAACTGGGGCAAGATCCGGCGCAGTGCACTGCCGCCATTTTGGGCGCAACCGGATCGATCGGTCGCGTGGCAGCCAAGATGCTGGGGCCCCAGGTCGCCCGTCTCATACTAAATGCTCGCAGCGCAAAGCCCCTGCAGGCACTTGCTGACGAACTGGCCGCCGAGGACATCCAAGCCGAGGCGCAGACCGACATCAACGCGGCGCTCGTGGATGCAGACATCGTGGTCGCCGTCACCTCTTCGGTCGAGGCCATCGTCCTGCCGGAGATGCTCAAGATCGGCGCTGTGGTATGCGACGTGGCCCGTCCGCGCGATGTGTCGGTCAAGGTGGCCCAGGAGCGCGACGATGTGCTGGTCATCGAGGGCGGTGCTGTGGCGGTCCCCGGCGACGTGGACTTCCACTTCAACTTCGGGTTCCCGCCCAAAGAGTCCTACGCCTGCATGGCTGAGACCATGATCCTCGCGCTTGAGGGCAAATGCGAGGACTACTCGCTGGGACGCGACATCAAGTGCGAGCAGGTTACGGAGATCGCCGAACTCGGCCGCAAGCACGGGTTCAAGCTTGCCGGCTTCCGCTCCTTCGAGCACCGCGTGAGCGATGAGGATATCCAGCGAGTGCGGGACAAGCTCCACGCTGCGCAGCGCCTACACAGTATCACCGCCTGAGGACACGCTCACGGTTGCGGCCGGCGAGTTCTCCGGTTGGCCGCACACATACCCGAACCAGATACGGCAGGGGTATAGCCCCTGCCTACGTCTTTGACTTGGAAGGACTGCAGCGGAATGTTGCCTGAAGAGCTTACCCAGGAGGAGCAGCGGCTGCAAAAGCTGCTCGCGCTCCAGGAGGCCGGTCGCGACCCCTTCGCGATTCACCGTTACGAGCGCACCCATCTGGCCCAGGAGGCAGTGGCCGCCTACGAGGAGCCGGGCGGACAGAAGGTCTGCGTCTGCGGTCGCCTGATGACCCGGCGCGCTCATGGGAAGTCGACCTTCGCGGACCTGGTTGACCAGTCGGGCAAGATCCAGCTTTACGCAAAGCTGGACGACCTGGGAGCCGAGGGCTATGAGGCCTTCAAGGACCTGGACATCGGCGACATCCTCGGCGTTCGCGGCGAGTTGTTCCTGACGCGGACGGGCGAGGTTACGGTCAAGGTCAGCGAGTTCACGCTGCTGTCCAAGTCGCTGCGACCACTGCCCGAAAAGTGGCATGGTCTGCAGGACACCGAGGCGCGCTATCGCCAGCGCTACCTCGACCTGATCATGAATCCCGAGTCGCGCGAGGTGTTCGAGAAGCGGGCACGGATGACCCAGGCCGTGCGTGACCTGCTGTGCTCACGGGGCTTTCACGAGGTTGAGACGCCGGTCCTGCAGCCCCTCTATGGCGGCGCGAATGCTCGGCCCTTCACCACGCACCACAACGCTCTGGACATGACCCTGTACATGCGCATCGCTCCGGAGCTGTATCTGAAGCGGCTCGTGGTCGGCGGCATGGAGCGCGTCTTCGAGATCGGCAAGCTGTTCCGCAACGAGGGCATCGACACCCGGCACAACCCGGAGTTCACGAGCCTTGAGGCCTACCAGGCCTATGCGGACTACGAGGACATGATGGACCTGGTGGAGCAGCTTGTGTGCGCCATGGCCCAGTCCGCCAACGGGAGCCTGGAGATCACCTACGGTGAGTATGAGATCGACCTGACGCCGCCCTGGCGCAGGATCGGGCTGTATGAGTCGATTCGCGAGGCAGCCGGTGTCGACTTCTCGCAGATTGAGACGGATGAGGCGGCCCGCGAGGCCTGCAAGGATCTCGACGTGGGCAACGTAAGCGATCAGACGCTGGCAGGGCTGCTGGACAGGGTCTTCGACCGATACGTGCAGCCTACGCTCATTCAGCCCACCTTTGTGGTGGACTACCCGGTCGCGATTTCGCCGCTGGCCAAGCGCAAGGCTGGTGACCCCGAACTGACCGCTCGTTTCGAGCCTTTCATCGGCGGGGCCGAGGTCGGGAACGCTTTCAGTGAGTTGAACGACCCGCTGGATCAGCAGCGTCGGTTTGAAGCACAGGTCGAGGCACGGCGTGTGGGAGACGAGGAGGCACATCCGCTGGACGAGGACTTCGTGCGGGCGCTGGAGTATGGCCTGCCGCCGACCGGTGGTCTGGGGCTGGGCATTGACCGCCTCGCCATGCTGATCTGCAACCGCCAGTCCATTCGCGAAGTCATTCTGTTCCCGGTGATGAAGCCTTCGCAGGACGAGTAGCCCTCGCGGGCTCGCGTCCAGCCGCTGCACTCGCCTTCCTAAGCTGGGGGCATTGCTATGAAGACACTCGCGGCCATTCTCAAGACGATGCGCCCCAAGCAGTGGACGAAGAACCTGCTGCTGTTTGCGGCCTTGCTCTTTGCCAAGCAGTTCACGAATCTGCAGGCGATCGGCCAGGTCGTGATCGCCTTCGCCCTGTTCTGTGTCCTGTCCGGTACCGTCTACCTGGTGAACGATGTGGTGGACCGCGAGCAGGACCGCAAGCACCCGCGTAAGTGCAAGCGGCCGGTTGCCTCCGGGGCACTATCTCCCAGGACCGCGATTGCCGCTGCGGTGATCATGGCCCCGCTGAGCATTGCGGGCTGCTTCGCCCTCAACACTGCGACCGGGGTAGTGGCCACCGCCTATCTGGGCCTGACCCTTGCTTACCACTTCTGGCTCAAGCACCTGGTGATCCTCGATGCCCTCGCGGTTGCGGGTGGTTTCGTGTTCCGTGCCGTCGCCGGTGCGGAGGCCATCTCGGTCGTGATCTCCCCCTGGCTGCTCATGTGCACGCTGCTTCTGGCGCTCTTTCTGTCCTTCACCAAGCGTCGACAGGAGATCGTGCTGCTCGAGGATGATGCCTACGCGACGCGGCAGATCCTCGCCGAGTACACGCCCCACCTGCTAGACCAGATGATCGCCACGGTGACGGCCTGCACGATCATGTCCTACTGCCTGTACACCATCAGCGAACGGACGGTCCACGAAGTCGGCAGTCGGGACCTACTGCTTACCATCCCCATCGTCATCTACGGCGTCTTCCGCTACCTGTACCTGGTACACCGCCATGGTCAGGGCGACGCGCCGGACCAGGTTCTGCTCAATGACATGCCGCTGCTGGTGACGGTCCTGGTCTACGTGCTGGCCGTTGCGCTGGTCTTCTACCTGGGCGCAGGCGGCCTGGGCGGCCCGATCCTGCCCTCCAACAACGGTAGCTGGTAGCGCCTTCGAGTCCGATGCAGAGTGTAAACGAAAGGTAACCTCAAGTATAACTCATGTTTTGGAAGGATATAACAGACCTGGGGTAGGCATCGGAGGGAAAGGAAGGGTCTGTATGCTTGAGCGACTGCGTCTGGCTCTGCTCGACGAAGAAGGTGCGACAGGTGGCGGCTGGGCCCTGGTACTCGGGTTGCTAACCCTCGCCGGAGCCTTGTGGCTCTACCAGCTTGGCGGTGTAGGCGGGCTCAATAGCGCTCTGGGCTACATCAGCGTTCGCGTCCGAGAGATCGCCCACATGGGGCCCTAGGCTCCTCGGCCGGTCCCGCAGGGAGATTGTGGGCACATACGCAGCCCCTGTCCTGACCGAGAGGGGTTCTGGAAGCACTGCCTCCCGAGGCGCTCTGGGAGTGCGGTGCTTCCCTGGTTCTTGAGCCTGTTCCGCTTGACAAAACACGGCAAGCAGGGACAATAGACCACACCACGCCAAGACCGGGTCGCAGTCTGGCCCGCAGATCGGGGGGCGCCAGTGTTCCCGTTGGCCACAAACGACCTGGAGCAGATCAACTCCGCTTCGCTTCGAATCCTCGAGACCACGGGCGTCCGCCTTGGTCTCCCCTCCGTCTTGGAGGCGATGAAGCGCCGGGGTTGCCGTGAGGGCTCCGAGGCCGACGTCGTGCGTATCCCCCGTGAACTTGTTGCCGAGTGCGTTTCCTCGGCACCCAGAGCGGTCAAGCTCTCCGACATGGGCGG
Source organism: Armatimonadia bacterium (assembly GCA_039679385.1). NCBI lineage: Bacteria > Bacillati > Armatimonadota > Armatimonadia > Armatimonadia bacterium. Next base: position 15,624 of record JBDKVB010000089.1, read on the forward strand.
CCGGGACGTCCTGGCTCAGCCCGGCGGCGAGACCCTCTTCTGGACCTGCAACGCCCTATACATCGCCAACAGCCGCCGCGTAAGGCCCATCACTGAGCACGACTTCATCAACTGGGTTCGCGTAACCGATCAGTTGGAGCACGTCCACGCGGCCGTTTCCCCGAGCATCGCCGACCACCCGCCACAGACTCGCGATTTCGTCGGTTTCCGGCTTCTGGCGGAGAATACCACCAAGCACTTCCGTCCCTGCATCTACACCCCCGACGGCGCCCTTGCCATCATGGAGATGGCGCAGGTGCTACTCGGCTCTACCTCCCTGGCCGAGCGGCCGATCGTCAGCTTCGGCTACACGGTCACGAGCCCTCTCTCCTGGGGCGTGCCGGCCCTCGAGCTGTTCGAGAAGACCTCCGGCCACGGCGTTCCGATGATGCTCAACGCAGAGCCGACCGCGGGAGCTACCTCACCGGTTACCCTGGCCGGTGCACTGGCCCTGGCGAATGCCGAGGCGCTCAGCGGCGTCGTCATCACACAGACCCTCGAACCGGGTCGCCCTGTCATCTTCAACCTGGGCTTCGCGCACACGATGGACATGCGCAACGCTGTGACCCGTACCGGTGGGCCTGAGAATGGTCTCCTAGGCGCTGCCGGTGCCCAGCTTGCGGCCTTCCATGGCCTGCCCAGTGCGGCCTGGGCCAGCACTGAGAGTATGACCACGGACCAGCAGGCCTCGGCCGAGTTCGCCACGGTCGCCCTCGCGCAAGCAACCGCCCATACCAACATCATCTGGGGTGTTGGCCAGCTCGAGTCGCAGCGCACCATCTCGCTGGCGCAGGGCGTCATTGACAACGAGATCGCCGGAAGCATCCTCCGCCTCCAGCGCGGCATTCGGGTCGATGCGGAGAGCATCGCCGAGGCCGTCATCACGGAACTCGCCCACAAGGCCGACTACCTCAGCCACGACCACACGCTGGCCCACTTCCGGGAGGAGCTGTACCGGCCGGAGCTGTTCTACTCGGGACGTCGCGATGCCTGGGAGAACGGCGGGGCCCTCACCGCCTACGACCGGGCCTGCGAGCGTGTCTGCCAGATCCTCTCAGCTCCGCACCGTCCCAAGATCACCGACGAGGTTGCCAGAGAGCTACGAGGTATCGAGGCTGCCTGGTGCGAACGACTCGGTGCCGTCTAGCCGGGAGGTGTCCGCCTCTGGCTTGCGGACGTCGTGGCGCCGCGGACCCTCCAGCGGTGCCTGCCTTTGTTCTCCCCGTCCTGCGCTCTTCATCTCCTCCGGCTCAGAAGGGGGCCCCATATGACGCGCCTGCTCTGCCTTGTGCTCGGTCTTGCGGTCCTGGCCTGCGAGGCCCAGATGCAGGTCACCCCGAACCCCTCCGGGGCGATCGACCAGATCTCGTGGAAGGGTTCCGTTCTGCTTCAGCCCCTGCAGATGCGCATCGTCAAGACCGGCTGGAGCGGCACCTTCGCCCAGCAGATACCCGGTGACGGCTTCACCCGTGAGGGTCCGGCTGGTGCCGATGCGCTCAACTTCACCGGCACCATCGACTGCGAGGGCAAGCCCTGTCGTCTGGAGCAAACCGCCGAGTATGGGCCCGCTGGTGAGGACTGGCTGCGCCTGAACTACAAGCTCACTCCCAGTGCCGACCTGGACACTGAGCGTGTCTTCCTGTGTGCCGGCCTGCCCACGGAGGGTAACGCCGGAGCAGGTCAGTTCATCACCGCAAGCGGCCCGCAGGTGTCGCGCATTCCCCTGCCGGCCACGCTCCCCAACCAGTATCGTCTCGCCGGCGCCGACCAGATGGACTGGTGCGCCTGGGTTCTGCCGGGTGATGTCGGGTTGCTCCTCGAGCCCGTCGGCGCGGGGATTTCCTCGGTGTCCTTCCAGGACGACCGGCAGTTCAAGATGGAGTGCTTCGAAGCCCAGCTTTCCGTGCAGAACACCCGTGGCCTTAAGGCGAACCAGACCTACGAGTTCGGCCTGACTCTGCGTCCGGTTACGGCAGCTCAGTTGGAGGCGAAGGTGAAGGCAGCGGTGACCTCTCAGATGGTCGCGATGGAGTCCAACAAGCCTCTGGCGCTCCGGGGAGTTCGCCCGAGCGCTCAGCAGGTGGCCCGATACGAGCGACTGGACCTCGACCTGGATCTGGACGCCACCTTCGACAACCCCTTCGACCCGGAGGACATCGACGTCACTGCCACCTTCGTGGGGCCGGACGGCAAGGAGGTGACCGTTCCCGGCTTCTACAGCCAGGACTACGCACTGCGCACGGTCGACACCCGCAGCGATCTCGTCCCACAGGGGAACCCGGGGTGGCAGGTCCGCTTCGCACCCTCTCAGACAGGTCGCTGGACGGTGACCGTGGAGGCTCGCGACCGCACGGGAAGGGTCCGCTCACAACCCGTGAGCTTCGACTGCCTTGCGGGCAACGCTGCCGGGTTCGTCCGGCGCGTGCCCGACAACCCTCGCTACCTGCAGTTCGACAACGGTGAGCCCTACTTCGCCGTGGGCGAGAACGTCTGCTGGGGAGCTCTGGACAAGTACGCGGAGTGGTTCAAGGCACTGGGCGACGCCGGCGGCAACTACTGCCGCATCTGGCTCGTGCGCTGGAATATGGCCCTGGAGTGGACGAACGAGGGCTCACGGACCGGCATCTACTACGGACTGGGCAAATACAGCCTCGACAACGCCTGGCGTCTGGATCGTGTGATGGAGATGGCTCGCCAGAACGGCATCCGCTGCATGCTGTGCCTGGGCTACCATGGCGAGTTGATGGAGACGCCCGACTACTTCAACACGAACTGCTGGCAGCAGAACCCCTACAACAAGGCCCTCGGCGGGCCGTGTGAGAAGCCGGCGGACTTCTGGACCAACCCACAGGCACGCAAGCTCTACCAGCAGAAGCTGCGCTACTTCGTGGCCCGCTATGGCTGGGACAGCCACGTGCTGTCCTGGGAGTTCTGGAACGAGGTCCGTGCACCGGCACCCTGGATACAGGAGATGGCCCGCTGGTTCCGAGCCAACGACCCGTATCGGCACCTGATCACCACTACCTACGGCTATGACGAGGTCTGGCAGCTCCCGGAGATCGACTACACCCAGGCCCATACCTACGGGAGCGACGAGAACCGGCCGTCGACCGCACCCGTCATCGCCGCCCTGGGACGCGAATACACGACCAAGTGGACCAAGCCCTTCATGGTCGGCGAGTTCGGCATCGACTGGAAGACCGGTGATGGCAGTCACGATCCCACTCGTCAGGGCACGAGCCTGCACAACGGCATGTGGGCCTCGGTCATGACCCGCAGCTTCGGCACGGCCGCTCTCTGGTACTGGGACGGCTACGTGCATCCCTTCAACCTGTACCACGAGTTCACTAGCCTGCGCCGCTTCGTGGATACCGTGCCCTGGACCAAGCTGAACTTCGAGCTGGCGGACTTCGGCCCGGTTCGCAGACCCGTAGCGGTCGATGCCCCCTGGGACGATATCCGCTGCGTGTCGACCCTTGGCTGGGCAAAGGCGACCGGCACCGACTTCACGATCCGACGTGACGGTGCAGTGCTCGGCGAGGGCACCTTTTCGGGTACCCTGTTCTCTCCGAGCAAGAAGGACATGATGACGCCGCTGCGCTTCCGAGTCACCTACCCGCAGGACGGCAAGTTCATTCTGCATATCGGCACCGTCAGCCAGGGCGCCGTGCTGCACGTCAAGGTGGATGGCCAGGAGGTGCTGGTCAAGGACCTTCCCGCCGGAGAGGGTACGGGGCCGTGGAAGAAGACCACCTGGGTCGAGCAGCACAAGATCTGGCAGAGCGAGTATGACACCGACATCGAGGTGCCCGTCCCGGCCGGGGAGCACGTCATCGAGCTGGAGAACTCCGGCAAGGACTGGATCGGGGTCACCCAGTACGTCTTCGCGGGTTGCCGCGATCCGCAGTACGGGACACTGCAGTGCCTGGGCATGCGGACGGCCGACTACGCGCTCCTGTGGCTGCACGACCCGGAGAGCACCTGGTATAACGACAAGCTGGGCAAGGTTCCGCAGCCCATCGACGGCGCGACGACCACGCTCCTCGGACTGGCGGACGGCAACTACCAGGTGGAGTGGTGGGATACGCGCAAGGGCGAAGTCTCTGCAACCAACCCCGCCGTCAGCGCAGAGGGTAAGCTCAGCCTGACGGTGCCGACCTTCACACGAGACGTCGCAGCCAAGGTGACGCGCGCCAGATAGGGTCGTCGCACGAGACCGGCAAAGCAGAGAGCCGCCCTGCAAGGGGCGGCTCTCGTGTTACTCGCTATCAGACAGAGTTGGCTGCTACGCTCCGAGCTTCAGCAGTGCCTCACGCTGGCCCTGGAGCTTGCCGACGGTCTTCTCGGACTCGGCGAGACGCGCCTTCTCCTCCTCGATCACCTGCGTCGGCGCTTTGCTGACGAAGCCCTCGTTCGCGAGCTTCTTGCGGCTGCGCTCGGCGTCTCCGTTGACCTTCGCGATCTGCTTGTCCAGTCGCGCCAGCTCCGCCTGCACGTCGATGGCCCCGCCGAGGTGCAGGAAGACCTGCATCGTACCAACGAGCGATGACACCGCACCGCTCAGTGTCTCGGTGGCGGCCGTCTGGGTCGATAGCTCCGAAGTCCAGGCCAGCGCATTGAAGGAGGACGTGTAATCCCTCATCAGGGCGAGAGTGGCCTCGTCGGCGCTCTGGATCGTTACGGCCAGTTTCGGCCCCGGTGCGATGTTCCAGTCGGCTCGCATCGAGCGGACCGCGCCGATCGCGTCCTGCAAGAGCGCCATCTGCTCCTCGGCTTTGTTGTCCATCCAGCGCGCGTCAGCCTGCGGGTACGGCTGCTTCGCCAGCGAGCCGTCCTGCGGCCGCCAGCGCTGCCAGATCTCCTCGGTGATGAAGGGCATGAAGGGGTGCAGGGCCCGCAGGATGCCGCTGATCACGAACCGCAACACGCGCTGCGTTGCCTGTTTCCGCTCCAGGTCCTCGCCGTACAGTGAGGATTTGGCCATCTCCAGGTACCAGTCGCAGAACTCGCTCCACACGAACCCGTACAGCGCCTCGGCGGCCTGCGCGAGGTTGTACTGCTCGAGTTGGCTGATCACCGTCTCCATCGTCGCACTGAAGCGGCTCAGTATCCAGCGGTCGACGAGGGTCAGCGCTGCCGGGTCGAGCTCCTCGTCGCCCTTCTCCTCGGGTGCGTCCTCCAGGTTCATCAGCGAGAACCGCGAGGCGTTCCACAGCTTGTTGCAGAAATTGCGGGCACCAACGAACCGGTCCTCCGCGAGGCTCAGGTCCTGGCCGTGAGTGATGAGCTGCGTGAGTGCGAAGCGCAGCGCATCGGCCCCGTAGCGGTCGATCAGGTCGATCGGATCGACGTTGTTCCCGAGGCTCTTGCTGATCTTGCGTCCCTTCTCATCCCGCACGAGGCCATGAATGAACACGTCGGCGAAGGGCTCGCGACCCGTGAACTGCTCGCCCGCCATGATCATCCGTGCCACCCAGAAGTAGATGATGTCATAGGCGGTCACGAGCACGCTGGTCGGGTAGAAGTAGTCCAGCTCCGGCGTTTTGTCGGGCCATCCGAGGGTCGAGAAGGGCCATAGCTGCGAGCTGAACCAGGTGTCCAACACGTCCTCATCCTGATGGATCTTGGCGCTCCCGCAGTGGCCGCAAGCGGTCGGGTCCTCACGGGTGCAGGTCATCTTGCCGCAGTCATCACAGTACCACACGGGGATCGAGTGCCCCCACCAGAGCTGACGCGAGATCGGCCAGTCGCGCGGGTTCTCAAGCCAGTCGCGGTACACCTTCGTCCAGCGTTCCGGCACGAACCGCACGGTGCCACTGTCCACAGCTTCAAGGCCCTTGCGCGCCAGCGGCTCCATCTTCACGAACCACTGCGTCGACACCAGGGGCTCGAGGATGGTGTGGCAGCGGCTGCACTGCGGGATGGTGTGCGTGTAGTCCTCGACGCTCACGAGCAGCCCCAGTTCGTCAAGGTCGGCGACGACCTGCTTGCGGCATTCGTTCCGGTCCATGCCCGCGTAGCGCCCCATCTCGGCGGTCATCTTTCCATCTTTGCCGATCGCGACGACTTCGGGCAGGTTGTGCCGCTGGGCAAGCTGCAGGTCGTTGGGGTCGTGCGACGGCGTGACCTTGAGGGCGCCGGTGCCGAACTCCATGTCGGTGTATTCGTCGGCAATGACCGGTATCTCGCGGTCCATCAGCGGCAGGACGACGGTCTTGCCCACCAGGCGCTGGTAGCGCTCGTCCTTCGGGTTGACGCACACGGCGGTGTCGCCGAGCATCGTCTCCGGTCGCGTGGTTGCGACCACAAGGCCGGGACCGCCATCGAGCTCGGGGTAGCGGATATGCCACAGGTGCCCGGGCTTCTCGACGTTCTCCACCTCAAGATCGGAGAGGCCGGTCGCACAGCGCGGGCACCAGTTCACCATGTAGTCGCCGCGGTAGATGAGGCCCTCCTCCCAGAGGGTCACGAAGGCCTCGCGGACAGCCCGCGACAGTCCGTCGTCCATGGTGAAGCGCTCGCGCCGCCAGTCCAGCGACGAACCGAAGCGGCGCAGCTGCTCGACGATGTGCGAGTGGTGCTTCTCCTTGACGTCCCACACTCGCGCGACAAAGGCCTCGCGCCCCAGGTCATGGCGCGACAGGCCCTCCTCAGCGATGAGGCGCTCCACAACGTTCTGGGTTGCGATGCCGGCGTGGTCGGAGCCGGGGATCCACAGGGCCTCGTAGCCGCTCATGCGCTTCCAGCGGATGAGCAAGTCCTGGATGGTGTTGTCGAGGGCGTGGCCCATGTGCAGGATCCCGGTGACGTTCGGCGGCGGGATCACGATGCAGTAGCTGGGCTTCGACGGATCGACCTCGGCATCAAAGGTGTGGTTGTCGAGCCAGTACTGGTAGATGCGACCTTCGATATTCTGCGGCTCGTAAGCCTTTTCCATCTCGTGCGACATAACGGCATACCTCCGATTGGGGGTCTGGATGCACCGGCCTTCGGGTGCTCATCGCGGGAGTCTGCCGCCTCTGCACACGGCAAAAAGCCTCCCGTCCCGTTGGGACGAGAGGCTGAAGCGGCACAAGGCCGTCCGGCATCCCGCGGTACCACCCAAGTTCCGTCTCGGCTAGCGAGACGACTCTCTGACGCGGTAACGGGCGCACCCGGTGTGACCTACTGAGCGCCGGACTCCGGCGCTGTTCGGCCCCACGGCTCAGGGGCGACTTTCGGCGGACACCAGGGCCGGCACTCCCACCTGTTCACCGGCTCTCTGGCCTTGTAGGCACGTAATCGACGCCCTCAAGGCACTACCTGGCGCAGCCCGCTTACTCCTCCCCATCGTTGCCTGATGGTTGATGCGGTTGGCTGTCAACGACTCTATAGAACACGTTGATTATCGCGCAAAGGAACTCGCCGGTCAAGGGCAGGTCGGACCGAGGGGCTGGCCGTCAGGGCCGAAGCTCACCGTCGGCTGCCATCCATACAGGGCTCGGGCAGCCTCGAGGTCCCAGTGGCGACCGCGGTTGTCACCCACAAGGTGTACCAGCGCGAACTTCGGCCGCGGACACGCGAGAACAAGCCCTAAGGCCCGCACCACGTCCTGCACGTGCACCCGCGATGGATGAGGGTGTGCCTGCTGCCAGTGGCCCTGCAACTGCGGAATGTACACGTTGCCGAGCCGGAGGACCGTCACGGGCAGACCGCGCTCCTGGTGGAACATCCGGCACAATTCCTCGCCGAAGCCCTTTGTGATCCCGTAGACGCCTCCGCCGAGGTGCCTGTCCTGTGAGCCGACCATCTGGCCCTCAGGATATCCGTTGAGAGCAGACACGCTGCTGGTGTAGAGGACGCGCTTGCCGCCTGTTTCGGCAGCCGCCCGGAGCACATTGTACACGCCCTCCACCTGGACGCCGAAGGAGGCGTGCGCATATCCCGGTGCCCGGCCGTGATCATAGACCGAGGAGTCCACGATCGCCATGTACAGAACAGCATCGACCTGCGAGACGGCCTGCTGCACCTGCTCGGGATTGAGAACATCCAGCGGCGTGTAGCGGGGATCGTCAAGAGGCTGCACGTCGCCCAGGATCAGCTCGTGTTCTTGGCCAAGCCCGACCGTGGCCGCACGTCCAACTCGACCTGCGGCCCCGACAATCAGCACCTTCATGGCAGCACCCGAGCATCTGAAAGATCCCGGCGTCGAACCCCGCACAAGCCCTCAGGGGCCGTCAGCCCCTCGGCTACTTCACCAGAGCGTGCTTCAAGACCTCGTCCATTGTCTGCACGAACACGAACTCGATGGCCTTGTGCACTTCCTCAGGAACCTCATCACGGTCGTGAAGGTCCTTGGCGTTCTCCGCCGGCAGGATCACCTTAGTGATCCCGGCACGGTGAGCGCCCAGCACCTTCTCCCGCACTCCGCCGATGGGCAGAACGCTGCCGTGGAGAGTGATCTCTCCCGTCATTGCGACGGCACTGCGCACCGGAATCTGCCGCAAGGCCGAAATGAGGGCGGTACAGATCGAGATGCCTGCCGAGGGCCCCTCCTTCGGGATCGCCCCGGCGGGTACATGAATATGGATGTCATGCTTCTCGAAGTACCCGGCTTCAGCGCCTGTGGGCTCGCCGATCAGTCGCGCATACCCCAGGGCCGCCTGCGCCGACTCCTTCATCACGTCACCCAGTTGCCCCGTCAGCACCAGGTTGCCCTTGCCGGGCACCACGGAGACCTCGATGTTGATGATGTCGCCGCCCTGCGGGGTGTAGGACAGGCCGACGGCGATGCCGACACGGTCCTGCTCGCTGCGCCGATCGTGACGGAACATGACCGGCCCTAGCAGGCCCTCGACGGTCTGCGGGTCAGCCTTCACCGAGGGGTTCTCGCCCGAGGCCAGCCGCTTGGCTGTCTTGCGGCACAGGGCAGCGATCTGTCGCTCGAGGTTGCGAACACCGGCCTCGTAGGTGTAGTGGTTGATGACGTATCGCAGACCGGCCGCTGTGAAGGTGATCTGCTTGCCGCTGACACCGTTCTCCTTGCGCTGCTTGGGCACCAGGAACCGGCGGGCAATCTGGAGCTTCTCGTCCTCCGTGTAGCCGGGGAACTCGATGACCTCCATCCGGTCCCGCAGGGGAGGCGGCACGGCCTCGAGCATGTTGCCGGTCGCGATGAACATGATCTTCGACAGGTCGTAGGCGACCTCAAGATAGTGGTCGCGGAAGGTGTCGTTCTGCTCCGGGTCGAGCACTTCGAGCAGCGCGGAAGTCGGGTCACCGCGGAAATCCGTACCGATCTTGTCGATCTCGTCGATCATGAAGACCGGGTTGTCGCTCTTCACTCGTCGCAGCGCCTGGATGAAGCGTCCCGGAAGCGCCCCGACATAGGTGCGGCGGTGCCCACGGATCTCAGCCTCGTCGTGCACGCCGCCCAGGGAGACGCGGACGAACTCGCGTCCCATGGCCCGAGCGATGGACCGTCCAATGGAGGTCTTGCCGACACCGGGCGGTCCCATGAAGCAGAGGATCGGACCGCGTACTTCCTCGACCAACTGCCGGACTGCCAGGAACTCGAGCACCCGCTCCTTGACCTTCTTCAGGCCGTAGTGGTCCTGGTCCATCAGTTGCTCCGCCCGCAGGATGTCGACCTGATCGGGCGTCTCCGTGGTCCAGGGAAGATCGAGGAGCCAGTCCAGATAGGTGCGGATGACCGAGACCTCGGGAGAGGCCATCGGCATCTGCTCCAGCCGGTCCAACTCGCGCAGGGACTTCTCCAGCGCCTCCGCCGACATCCCGCTGACGATGACGCGCTCGCGGTAGTCCTCGATGTCGTCGGCCATTCCGGAGGTCTCGCCCAGCTCGTCCTGGATGGCCTTCAGTTGCTCGCGCAGGTAGTGCTCGCGCTGGCTATCCTCCAGTTCATCATGCACACGCGCATGGATGTCGCGCTCAAGCCGCAGGATGTCCAGCTCTCCCGCGAGGAGATGGTCGAGGAGTCGCACGCGCTTGCCAACCTCAAGCATCTCTAGTAGTCCCTGCTTGTCGGCCAGCTTGATGTTGATGTAGGCGCCCACAAGGTCGGCCAGACGGCCCGCCTCGTCGACGTTCATGGCGGTGACCAGGGCCTCGGGCGGGATGCTGCGGCTGAGGCTGGTGGCCTCCTCGAACTGCGAGAGGATACTTCGCATCATGGCCTGCAGGCGGCGCGAGGGCTTCTCCTCCGAGGCCAGCGGCTCGGCCAGCGCACGGTAGAAGGGATCACGCTGCACGAACCGCGTGACCTTGGCCCTGTGCAGCCCCTCGAGCAGCACGCGCAAAGTGCCATCGGGCAACTCGAGAACCTGGACCGGCCTGGCAACCGTCCCGATGCGGTACATGCCCTGCGGTCCGGGGTCGTCATCGCCGGCATCCCGCTGAGCCAGGGCCAGGACGTTGCTGCCTTCCAGTCGCGCAGCCTGGAGAGCCCTGACCGTGCGGTCACGGACGACTCCCAGGGGAACCACCATGTGAGGGAATATCACGACGTCCCGCAGCGGGAGCACCGGGATGCCCTCCGGCGGCTGCGGGTCGTTCTCGAAGTCGGCGTCGATCTCGTTGTCGTCCCGAATCAGGTCGGCCATGTTGTCAGATTTCCGGGGGCTGATGATAAAACCGCCCGCATGTCGCAGCGGGCGGGCAGTGAGCTATGCCACGGTCAGCCGTAGGTACAGATTCAGCGGTGCGCTGCCGATTCCCTGCACCAACGAGGACTGATCTTGGCCTATCAGGCAGTCTTTTGCTCGCTCTTCTTGCTGCGCTCGAGCTGGGGACGCGCCTTCTCCGTCACGCACTCTTTGGTGATCGTGCACTTCACCACGTCGCGGTCTGAGGGGACCGTGTACATGACGTCGAGCATGGCTTCCTCGATGATGCTGCGCAGGGCACGGGCGCCGGTGTGGCGTTCCAGGGCCTCGTGAGCAATCGCATCGAGGGCCTCCGGCGTGAAGACGAGCTCGACGCCGTCCATCAGCCGCATCGTCTTCTGGTACTGGCGCACCAGGGCGTTGCGCGGCTCGGTGAGCACACGACGCAGGATCGTCTCGTCCAAGGAGTGGAGCGTGACGACCACAGGGAGACGTCCGATGAACTCCGGGATCAAGCCGAAGGAGATCAGGTCCTGCGGCATGACCTGGGTCAGGAGTTCGTCGTCCTCGACCTTGGCTGTCGGCGCGGGAGCGCCAAAGCCGATCGCGCGGTTGTGGGTGCGACGCCGGATGACATCGGTGAGGCCGTTGAACACTCCGCCGCAGATGAACAGGATGTTGCGAGTGTTGATCTGGATGTATTCCTGCTGCGGGTGCTTTCGGCCGCCCTGCGGAGGAACGTTGGCGGTCGTGCCCTCCAGGATCTTCAAGAGCGCCTGCTGCACTCCCTCGCCTGACACGTCGCGGGTGATGGAGGGGTTGTCAGCCTTCGCGGTGATCTTGTCGATCTCGTCAATGTAGATGATCCCACGCTCGGCCCGCTCAACATCGTGGTCGGCGGCAATGAGGAGCTGCAGCAGGATGTTCTCGACGTCCTCGCCTACGTAGCCCGCCTCCGTAACAGAGGTGGCGTCGGCGATGGTGAAGGGGACGTCCAGCATGCGCGCCAGAGTCTGGGCGAGCAGGGTTTTGCCCGAGCCCGTCGGCCCCAGCAGGAGGACATTGGTCTTGTCGAGCTCGACATCGTCCTCTTCAGAATTCTGGAGGCTGGTGCGCTTGTAGTGATTGTAGACGGCCACGGACAGAACCCGCTTGGCGTGCTCCTGGCCGATCACGTACTGATCGAGGTATTCCTTGATCGCGCGCGGGACGGGGACAGCGCCCTGCGTGAGGCTCTCGCGAGCCGTCTGCTGGCTGCTGTTGCGGATGATCTGGTTGCACAGCCCGACGCAGTCGAAACAGATGTACACGCCGGGGCCGGTGATCAGCTTGGTCGTCGCGGACTTCTCGTGCCCGCAAAAGCTGCAACGCATTCGGCGGTCATGCCGGTCGCCTGCTGCGTCCATTATGCGATCTTCTCCTGTGTGCGAGGGGAGCTGCGGTGTTGAGCTTTGCGAGCGTGCAACCGACGGTTCCTACGCCCGTCCTCCACCACGCCGCGCCTACCTCTTACGAGCGCTGCGCACTACTCGTCTGTCATCTGTGGCTGCTTCTGCGCGACCTGGTCGACGATGCCGTACTCCACCGCCTCAAGGGCGGTCATGTACTTGTCGCGGTCGGTGTCCTTCTCGATGCGCGAGAGTGGCTGGTTGGTGTGTCGCGCAAGGATCTCATTGAGCCACTTGCGGACACGAAGGATCTCTTCGGCCTGAATCTGAATGTCGGCCGCCTGGCCCTGAACGCCGCCCCAGGGCTGATGGATCAGAACGCGCGAATAGGGCAGCGCATAACGGTGTCCGGGGTCGCCGGCTGCCAGCAGCACAGCCGCCATGCTCGCTGCCTGCCCGATGCACCACGTGTGCACCGGCGGCGCGATGAACTCCATGGTGTCATAGATGGCCAGACCGGCGGTGATCGACCCGCCCGGGGAGTTGATGTACACCGAGATCGGCTCGGTCGGGTCGTCGCCCTGCAGGTACAGCATCTGCGCGACGATGAGGCTGGCTACGTCGTCATCAATGGCTGTGCCAATGAGGATAATGCGCTCACGCAGCAGCCGGGAGTAGATATCGTAGGTGCGCTCGCCGCGCGGCGTCTGCTCAACGACGGTCGGGTAGTAAAGCATGGGGCGTACCCCCCTATTCGCATCACCCGTCCCCAGCACGCGTCGTCGACGGTGCGAACGGGCTGTCGTAGTCTATGCGTACCGCGAGTCTGTACAGACGAAGGGCTCCGCAACCTTCCGGCCTAGGCGTCAGCCCCGGTCCGGATGCCAGGTCTCGCCCGCTGCCTCAACCTGACTGTCTTGGCAAAGGCTTGTGGCCTACTGCTCGCCCTCCGCCTCGGCCGGCTTCTCGGCCTCTGCGGGCGTCTCTTCAGCGGCTTCCTCTGCTGCCGGTTCCGCCGCGACAACTTCCTCAGGAAGGGTCAGCAGCTCTTCACGCTTGCTACGATACTCCTCAACGGTGACGTCCTGCAAGTCCGCTTTGGCGATGATTGCGTCGAAGATGCGGCGTCGTTGCATGCGCGTTGCAAGCTGATTGCGGAAGCTCTCCTGAAGCGTGGCAGCCTGCTTCACGAAGTTCGGATCGAGGTTCTCTTCCTCGCCGTAGACTTCGGCCTCTGCGGCGATGTCGTCGTCGCTCAGCTCCTCGGCGGCGAGGTCCTTGGACAGCTCGCCGAGGATCGCCTGCACCTTGAGAAGTCGCGTCGCACGGCGTATCTGCCTGTCTACGAAGGTCTCCTCATCAACGCCGGTCATGTCCTGGAAGTCCTGCAAGGCCATGCCCATTTCCTTGAGCTCGGCCTCCAGCGACTCCGTCTCGTGGGCGGCGGTGTGCGCCACGAGGACCTCCGGCAGCTCAACCTGGCAGCGATCGAGCAGGCCCCTGACAACCTGGTTCTCGACTTCCTCGCGTGCGTAGCGAGCGCGCTGACGGTCGAGCTGGCGCTTCACTTCGGCCTTGAGGTCGTCCAGGGTCTTGAACTTCTCCGCATCAACCTTCTGGGCGAGGGCGTCATCAAGGTCGGGGAGCTTGCGCTCCTTAAACTCCTTGACGGTCGCACGGATGGAGGCCTTCTTGCCGGCAAGGGCCTCGTCGTGGTAGTCCTCAGGGTAGGTGACCTCCATCTCGGCCGTGTCGCCGACATGCAGGCCCAGGAGCTTGTCATCAATCGGCGGGAAGTGCTCGCCCTGGCCGACAACGATAGACTGGTCGACCTCGTCGGCCGCCTTGTCCTCGCCCTCGAGCGTGACGCCCAGAGACAGGTCGACTTTGTCCCCGGTCTCGATGGTGTCGCGCTCGGGCGCGGTCTCTTCGGCATGGGTGTCTCGCAGCTCGTTGAGCGTGCGCTCGATGTCCTCGCCGGTTGCCTCTGCGGAGGGCTGCAGCAGGCTCATGCCTTCGAGGTCACCCATCTTGACGCGCGGGCCGACGGTGGCGTTGAAGGTAATCTCGTAGGGCTGGCCCTCGGAGGGCGGATTCTCGTCGGGTTCCGGCAGCTCGGGCTGGCCGATCACGTCCAGAGGTTCCAGCGCCTTCTCCAGTTCCTCACTGATGAGCTCGCCCCACACCGACCGGCGCACGGAATCTTCGCCGAAGTGGCGGATGAGCAGTGCCCGCGGTACCCGGCCGGGACGGAAGCCCGGAACCCGGCCACGGGTGTTCAGGTCCTTGTAGACTCGGGCGAAGGCGCCGTCGACCTCCGCGGCTTCAAAGGACATGGCGACACTGATCTTGCAGCCTGGCAGCTCTTGGATCTGGACGTTCACGGGTATCTCTCCCAGTACAAGGGTCGGAGGTGGGGATCATACGACTGGAGTTCGTGTGAGGGGGCAGGCCTCGGCCGCGACGTACCCGCACCGATCCCATCACCGCACACAACAAGCGCCGCCCGCACATGTCGGACGACGCCCTGTATCTGCGCACTTGCTAGTCCCAGATGAGCACAAGACTTTGCCTACGCGGCAGCGGGGAAAGCGACCCGACACAAGCCACCCACCCGCCTCTGGTCAGTGCTTGGTGGGCGCGGGGAGATTTGAACTCCCACGGGTTTCCCCACATGATCCTAAGTCATGCATGTCTGCCATTCCATCACGCGCCCACAGGACGGGCCGGCAAGTACATTCCGGGGTGTCCGGCGCCCCAGGGCTGCGAAACCGATGCCCTACCCGCCGAACAGTGACCGGAGAGACAACTCAGAAGAAAGTGGTGGGTCGTGCAGGATTCGAACCTGCGACCTTGGGATTAAGAGTCCCCTGCTCTACCAGCTAAGCTAACGACCCACTTCAATACGACCAACGGCTCGTGGCACCGGATGGACATACTGCGTGGCGGGAAGGAACAATACAAGATCGGGGAACCGCTGTCAATGCCCCTTCGTCGGGAATGGCGCGCCCGGAGGGATTCGAACCCCCGACCCACGGATCCGAAGTCCGTTGCTCTTAATCCACTGAGCTACGGGCGCACACCGGCGCCGTCAGTGACGGCTTGGAGGATATCAAGGTTGCCTTGGGGTGGGCGATGGGACTTGAACCCACAACCGCCGGAGCCACAGTCCGGAGCTCTGCCAATTGAGCTACACCCACCATACCCAAATCCCGCGGGCAGTGCACGGTTCCCGCGCGACCCGCGTACTATAGCACTTCGATCGGCCGACGTCTACCCTACTTCGGCCTTTTCTGGGGCCCAATCCTGCACTCAACAAATGGCGCGCCCGGCCCGGCTCGAACGGGCGACCCACGGCTTAGAAGGCCGTTGCTCTATCCCCTGAGCTACGGGCGCGTCTCCAACAGCCGCGCACCCTTTGTTCGCAGGCCTGAGCAGGATGGAGCGGGCGACGAGGCTCGAACTCGCGACATTCAGCTTGGAAGGCTGACGCTCTACCAACTGAGCTACGCCCGCCCGGCCACAACTTGACTGCACCCACCGTCGCCACCGACCGGGGCCTTTGCGACTGGTCGGGGCGGCCGGATTTGAACCGGCGACCTCCTGGTCCCAAACCAGGCGCGCTAGCCAAACTGCGCCACGCCCCGAGACGGTTCAGCCACGGCGGCGTCAGTATAACTGAGCCCGCGCCTGCCGTCAAGCATGGGAAAAGCCCGATTCCCAGGGGCCCTGCATCCCCTGGCGAACCGCGCGGTCTCGCCTCGCGACAACACGTGAACCCGACCGGGGGACCACTCGCGGCAGTCGATTGCTGCAACCACCCCGCACGTCAGCCTGCCCGCCGCCGGCGTTCCCCCGGCGATTTCAGACCGTCGTCCGGCACTCCGCGAGTCTAGCGTTCGTCCGCCCTTGGCGCATCCTTGGTGACGCGAACGTTCGCTGCACGCGGACCCTTTGCATCCGACACGATATCGAACTCGACCTCGGCTCCCTCGGCAAGCGAGCGATAGCCATCCCCGGCAATCCCACTGTAGTGTACGAAGACATCTTCCCCGCCAGTGTTCTCGATGAACCCGTAACCCTTGGAGTCATTGAACCACTTCACGCGGCCTGTTGCCATGCGTCGTGTCCTCCTGCGGTGAGACTGCCAGAAATGCACTACCGACTTGCCTCGTGCCGGGAAACCACCGAACGGAGACACAGAAACCGAGAACGAACGACCCACCCTGCCCTGCCGCCGCGCCCTCGGTCGGTAGTAACGTCAGTATATCCGTCCTGTCACATCCGTGTCAAGCAAGCACCCAATCGCGAAGGGCATCAGAGCTTACCGATCGGATGTTCCACAAGACGGCATAACCCTCAAGGGGCGTCTGAACTCCTGCATATGACGCGACGGCCGGGATACCTCCCCGGCCGTCGCGGTCACGAACACAGAGGGTCTCGATGGAGCCTAGAACTTCACATCTTCGGCAGGCCGGAAGCCCAATGCGAGCAGCTTCGCAGCGGTAGTCTCGACAATCGTGCCGCGTTGGTTGACCAGCAGCGGAGAGTTGGGCAGGTAGAACGTCCCGGTCTCTTCCACCACGACATAGCGCTGGACTGTCTGGCGAGTGTCCTGGCGAGCCGCCGGTACCACGCCGGCTATCCCACCGGCCGGTACAGCGGTTAGCGTCGTCTTGGCGCTTGGGCGATCGCTCCCGAAGTCCTCGACGATGTTGATGACGACCTGCGCGACTACGTCGCACATCGCCTTCTCACCGGCATCCTCAGCAGTTGCACCAGCCGCCGGCACACCACCGGCTGCGGCTCCTAGCATACCACCGGGGGCACCCGGCACCCCACTTGCTTCACCCGGGGCGCCGGCGGATCCCTCCATGCCAGGCATGGCGCCTTCGGCTCCGGGAGCTGCAGCACCACCGCCGCCACCAGCGGGCGCATCAAAGAGACCGCGGTTCTTCACGACGGTCCATCCGGGTCGTGCACCGGCTCCAGCTCCCGCACCGGCAGCACCAACGGCACCTTCCATACCCGGCGCGCCGCCAAGCGTCATCTCGGCCCCAGGCTGGACCGCGGACGCACCCTCAGCGCCAGGAGCGGCGCCACCTGCGGCTGCCTGACCCTCAACCGTGGCGCCCGGAAGCCCGAGCGGTCCGGCCAGGGCCAGCAGACCGCTGAAGGCCTGCGGCTGGCGACGATAGGAGCGCGTATAAGCGAGGTTCGTGAAGCCTGCCCGGTTCAGCCACAACTGATGCCGGTAGTGGTCCTCAATGCCGACCACATGGCCGGAGCGATAGGCGAAGTAGGTGACCCGCGTCAGATCGGTGCGCATGATCGGCACCTGGTCGGCGGCACCGCCGGCGGCCTGACCGATGCCGAACATCCGGGGGCTCAGGTCGGCGATCCACCAGCCGGTCTTGCGGTCACGGCGCCACTCGTCGGGGTTGGGGTAGTTGCGAAACCGGCTGACGATCCGGGCGCACTCGTAGCCCCGGTAGTACTCGAAGCCGTCCAGTACGTGCACGGCCGGAGCGCAGCCCGGGCCATAGCCCTCGTTGGTCGACTTCTCGTTCTTGCCGGTGTAGTAACGTCCGTAGAGGATGTCGTCGGTGTCAAAGGCCCAGTGGGCATAGCCGCCGCCGGCGTTCACCAGCAGGGGCTCCTGACGACGACGCGAGTTGTTCACAGAGTCGAAGAAGGGGAGAATAGACATCGAGCCATACCAGGTGTCGCCGACCTTCACGGGTCGCGTCGGCAACTGGGTCCACATCTCGGCGAGACCCCAGCCGGGATCCTCGCGGCGCATCTTGCCCATCATCCCGTTGCCGAGCGTCACGGAGCGGAACTTGCGGCTCAGATCCGGGATGTTCACCGGCATCAGCCACTGGCCACGCAGACCGGCGCCCGTCGCGCCACCAACTCCAGCGCCCATGGCTGGTGCAGCACCGCCGGCTCCCGCGGCACCAGGTTCTCCGGGTACCCCTGACGGTGCGGCGCCTTCCATCCCCGGAGCGGCTGCACTAGGCTCTGCACTGCCCATGCCGGCTGCTCCCGCAGCTGCCGTCGGAGCGGCTGCGCTCGGGCCAGGAAGGTCAAGCAAGGTTGCCGAGGGGTTGCCCAGGTGCATCCCATTGCCCAGCCAGTCCAGATACCGCTCAGGACTGGTGCCGCCCAGCAACTCCACATAGCCCGAGTCGATATGTTCGTCCTGCACCATGTAGCGGAGCTTGTCCCAGCGAGCCAGAACCGGGGTTTCGCCGGGGTCTGCCACGAGCTGGTCATAGAGCTGACCGTGCCAGCGGCGACCGTCGGCTGTCTCGGCGCCACCGTAGGGCTTGCGCACGTCCACACGCCACTCGGCACCCATTCGCATCATGACGCTGGGAGGCACTTCGGGAGTGTCGAGCTTGCTGAGCCACTCGTCAGTCAGGTGGGCGAAGAGGGAGCCATCAGCCTTGTAGCTGAACTGCTGGCCGTTGCTGCTGCCGCCGCCGGCCTGCAGGAGGATGCCGCCGTTCAGCAGCGGAGGGTTCGCGACACTATTGCCGACTCGAACCGTCGCTTCGGTGGCCTCGCCAAGAGCCTTCCCGTTCGCGTCGAAGGCCACGGCGGTGACGAGGTAGTCACCGTCGGGGTACTTGCGCGACCCATTCATCGGGTCGTAGGCGTCCTGGCTATTCCAGTAGGTCTCCTGCGTGTTCCAGGTGTACTCAAAGGGGTACACGAGAGCAGTCACAAAGGGAGTCTCATCGGCAGGAGCGTCCTGGCGGGAGATACGATAGGAGATGTACCCCTGCTCGTTCCCGTCGAGATGCTTCTTGTCGGCGCGGAGGACAACCTGAGCACGTACGATGGTGTTGTCCAGGGGAGGGTTGAACTTTGGCCCGTCGCCAAACGCCGGAATGGACACGGCGACGGCGAGTAGGATGGTGGCTGCGGCAAGGCGAGCGACGGGTGTCGTCATCGTCTGGCCCCCTGCTGGGTAATGCGGAATGATGGTCTCTGGCTCGTCGCCCTTCGGACGGGCCCCGGTATCCTCTTGTCCGGCCGTCGGCAGAAACCAGACACCCGTTCCCCGAGAGGAGCTTCGGGCAACGGGTCGGACTCCTACCTACTTCGGCTCAGGACCACTGTCAAACCCTGCCGCGGCGGCCTCCTCGGCAATCAGCGGTCGCAACTGACGCGCTGACGCGTCAAGGGCCTGCGGCACCACCCGCACATCCGCCACCGACGTCATGAAGTTGGTGTCGCCGGACCAACGGGGCACGATGTGCAGGTGTACGTGCTCATCAATCCCCGCGCCCGCGACCTTACCGATGTTCATCCCCAGGTTGACCCCGTGGGGATGCAGACAGCGCCCGATGGCCCGCATGCAGACCTGGGCCAACTGCATCATCTCGCACACCGTCTCCTGCCCCAACTGCGTGAAATCCCCGGTATGCTCGTACGGGACCACCATCAGGTGGCCACTGTTGTAGGGATAAGCGTTCAACAGTACATAACATGACTTGCCGCGGTACAGGACGTGCTCAGGCTCGTCTTTGTCCGCCTGGGCCTTCACACACAACACACAGCCCTCTACCGGCGGCCGAGTCACATAGTCAATGCGCCACGGCGCCCAAAGGTGATGCAATTCAGTTCCGCCTTCGCTTAGTGTCCTGATGGCATTATAGCCACCGCAAGAAGCGAAGTCAAACGGCGACGCGCCGACCCACAAGACCCTCGTGTGAGCCTTGCACGGGGTCCTTTCGCGGTCGCCCCAGCTCTCACCTCCCTGGTATGAGCAAGGCCCCAACTTCGCTCCTGCACGCAGTCGACAGGTATGCACGCCATGGGGCGCGAAGTAGCTGCGAGTCTGACATGTCGCCGGCCGGATTTGGCACAGCTTAGGCGAAGGAGGCAAGCGTCGTGCAAGGCGAACTCAGGCGACCAGCCGCGACGTCGCAGCGCCCTCCGATCCTTCGACACGCAGCCGACCGGGTACTGTTTGCCCTGGCTCTCCTGACGGCGGCCCTTCCGGCCTCCGCGCAGTGGCCCGGTGCCGTGACCGTGAAGTCCTGTGGTGCGACCGGCGACGGGCAGACCGACGACACAGCCGCCTTCCAGTCAGCTCTGGACCAGGCTGCCGCCTGCGGTGGGCCGGTGCTCGTCGCCCCGGTGAAGCCCGGCGCGGGCTATGTGATCACCCATACCCTCACGCTCAAGCCGGGCGTCAGTCTGCTCGGTGCACCGGCGGGAATGCCCTTCATGGCCTGGGAGGGTGTCCCGCGCGAGAAGCAGACCGGTGCGGTCCTCCTGGCTCGTCCTCGGCGTGAGGACTGGTCTGGGCCACGCAAGGCGCCGCTGTTCTACCTCGAAGGCGGCAATACCGTGCGGGGGCTCTACATCCTCTACGACCAGCAGCCCTGGCCGTCGGATCAGGAGTTCGACGATCCCGCTTCGCCCTACCACTATGAAAGCGTCGACCAGATCCAGGCCCGGTTTCTCCCCGAGCACGTCACGCCCTGCGGCCCGACCATCAGCGTCAAGCCCGGGGTCGCCTCGACCACCATCGAGGACATCACCTGCGGACGCTACTACGACTTCTTCTATGCTCCGGCCGGGGGCAAGATCGTCGTGGATCGCTGCTACCTGTTCGGGTACCGTCGGGCCTTCGCGCTGCGTGAGGCTCGGGATGTGGTGCGCATCTCCCAGGTGCATATCGTTCCGAACGTGGAGCAGCCCATCTCGTGGCAACACGCCAAGCTCCACGCGGCGATCACCGCTCAGCCCGAGAACATCGCTTTCGACTTCGGCGCAGTGGACGGCTACGCACTCAACGACGTCACCGTCTTCCTGTGTCACACCGGCTTCAAGCTCGGGGCCGACGAGAGCCGGCCCTTCACCGATCTACTGACCGGCGAGAAGGTCACCTTCCCCTGGGGTCAGGGGCCCTGGGGCTCGATGCACAACATCAAGCTGGACAACTGCGTGGTGGGTTTTGACTGCGTGCAGGGAACGATCCTACCGAACCAACTGAGCAACGTGATGGTCCACAGCAGCATTGCTACCTCGCAGACCTTCGCTGCTGAAGGTGGGCCGGTCTCGCGCCAGGCGGCCTTCGTCCTCAATCCGGGCTTCGCGGGCGCTACGCTTCAGATCAGCAACCTCTCCCTGAGTTCCTTTGCCCCGAGCCGTGTGGTCAGCACAGCCAGGATGGTTGAGCCGGGTAACGGACGCGCCTTCCTCCTGGACTGCCCGACCGGCCAGCCGAAGGTCAACTACGCTACCCGTGACGAGGCGCACCTGGAGATCTTCGGCCTCGTGATCAGCAACATCCCCGACACTCACCTGGTAGCGCGAACCGCCGGCACCACAACCAGGGTGCGGGTTCGCGGGTTCGTACACAACGGCCTCGCCCGAGAGGACGGCACGCTCCCCTAGAAGAGGGAGATCGCGCTATCCGGAGCTCGCGCTCAGCAGAACTCTCCGAAGGGTCGGTCGAAGGTCGTGAGCCAGTCGGTGAGTCGCTTCTTCATGTCTGACAGGAT
>JBDKVB010000090.1 GCA_039679385.1 Armatimonadia bacterium
GTCGCTGAGGGCAAGCTGCCGGTCTGGATGGTCCTGCAGGTTGCCTTCAGCGGCGTCGTCAAGCCCGGCAAGACCCTCCGCTTCCCCACCTTCGCCGAAGAACGGTTCATGGCATACCAGGCCATCATCAACGGCGCTCGCGGGCTTGTCTTCTTCGGTGGTAACCTGCCGCAGGCCATGACTGCCGAGGATGCAGCCCTGGGCTGGAACTGGCGCCTCTGGCGACGAGTGCTGCGGCCCCTCATGGAGGAGATCGGCCGCTCGAGTCCGCTGCATCCGGCGCTGATCGCTCCCGCCGCGGGTCAGCGGGTGCAGGTTGAGGTCCGGCAGTCCTTCGCCGCAGAGGCGACTGCGAAGGACCTGGAGTTCTGCGTCCGAGAGACGCCTGACTACCTCTACCTGCTGGCCTGCAAGCGCGAAGGCGCCACCGTCGAGGTCGAGTTCAGCGGCCTGCCGGAGGACTGCGGTAAGGGCGAGGTGCTGTACGAGGAGCCCCGTACAGTGCAGGCCGCAGACGGCAAGTTCACAGACTGGTTCGGCCCCTTCGAGGTCCATGTGTACCGCTTCGCCCGACCTGCACCGGTGACGACTGTTCCCTGAGGAACAGGCTTGCAGAAGGCTGGTCTGATTGGCAGTCCGGAGTCCGTTGCCCGCAAGGTCGCTTGCCTGACTGGCCCTGGGGCCGGGGGTGAAGGGAGACGCTCGGAGCAGGACGTAGCGAAGCCCCGGTGCTACTTCGGCAGGTTCTGGTAGGAAAGCTGTGGCCCAGGGCGAAGGCATGGCTGCCTTCCGTCGGCTGTCGACTACCCATGAGCGGAGCGCCACCATGACCTCAGACGGAGCGGTCGGTCGCGCACCTGTGCACTACGGTTGGGTCATCCTCGCCGGCGGCACTCTGTGCGTTTTTGCCGCCCTTGGTCTGGCGCGGTTCGGCTACTCGATGGTTCTCCCCGCCATGCAGACGGCACTCGACATGGACAACACCGAGGCGGGTCTGCTGGCCACGGCAAACCTCGCAGGCTACCTGATCCTGTGCGCGATCGGCGGGGCCCTGGCGTCACGTTTTGGCCCACGTTGCGTGATCACGGCAGCGCTTGTGGTGGTCGGGGTAGGCTTGGGGCTTACAGGTCTGGTCCACAGCCTTCCTGAGGCCGTCGTCTGGCGAGGCGTTACAGGACTGGGGAGTGGCGCCGTCAACGTACCCGCGATGGGGCTGGTGGCAGGCTGGTTCGGTCGTCGCCGGCGTGGTCTCGCGGCCGGGATCGCCGTATCAGGCTCCTCGCTGGGGCTGATCCTCCTGGGACCCACGGTGCCGCAGATCATCACCCGCTATGGCGATGAGGGTTGGCGCATGTGCTGGATGGGCTTCGCCGGGCTGGCGCTGGTCGTGGCCCTCCTCGCGGTTGTCTTCCTGCGCAATCGACCTTGCGAGGTCGGTCTGCAACCCCTGGGCGCCGAGCCGGAGGAGACTCTCGCGGCGGCTCCGCAGGAGAAGCTCGCCTGGGGAGCCGTGTACCGCTCGTGGACGGTCTGGCATCTGGGGTCGGTCTACGTCGCCTTCGGGTTCGCCTACATCATCTACATGACGTTCTTCGTCAAGGCCCTGGTCGCGGGTGGCCACTACACACCGAGGGAGGCAGGTAGCCTCTTCATGGTGATGGGCTGGTGCAGCCTCTTCTGTGGCCTGATCTGGGGAACGGTCTCGGACCTCATCGGCCGGAAGCGTGCGCTGGTGATCGTCTACCTGGTCCACGCCCTGTCCTTCAGCCTCTTCGCTCTCTGGCCAACGGTACCAGGCTTCACGCTCTCCGCGGTGCTCTTCGGCCTGTCCGCCTGGAGTATCCCCGCGATCATGGCAGCGGCCTGCAGTGACATGCTCGGTCCGCGATTGGCACCGGCAGCACTGGGTTTCGTAACGCTGTTCATGGGCGTGGGCCAGGCACTCGGTCCGACTGTCGCCGGAGCTATCGGCGATCGGGCTCCCTCGCTTCTGCCCGCAATGCTTCTCGCGGCGGCGGTCTCCCTCCTCGGCGCAGTGGGGGCCGCCCTCCTGCGTCCTGTGACGGCGGTCAGCGCCAGCCCTGCCCAGGCTGCCCCGATTCCCGAGGACCTGTGAAGCAGAGCCCGACCCCTAAGGTGCGTCCTCGATTCGCAGCAGGCGTGTCTGCGGGCCTTGCAGCTCCACGCTAAGGTCCGTCACGCTCTGTCCCAGCACGTCGCCGGTCATGAGGTCGGTCACCTTCACCGGCCTCCCGAAATGGAGACGCTCGGTCCGCGCTGCAGCAGTGTGAAGGGCCACCAGGTTGCGGCTCACGAAGCTCGGTTCGGTGCTTTCGACGGTGATGGGCACTCCGGCAGTTCGCACAAGGCGCTTGACGACCTCGGGCGAAAGCAAGGGTGCCGCCGAGTAGACACTCGTCCACGTCCCCGACTTCTTCACTGCCAGCGCAGGCAGGTCCGTCCCCTCGTAGCATGCTTCTACCTGCACACCCTCGGCCGCAGGCGAGAAGGTCGGCGTCAGCTTGATGCTCGGCTGCTGCCAGTCGGTGACGCCCCGGCCAAGAGCGCTGTCCGGCTTGAAGGCCATGCGCCAGAGTGTCGGCTCGTCATGCCGGGTCATCTGCATGCCCGTCAGGTCGCCGATGCGCTTCACATCCAGGCTGCTGTCGTTGACGTATCCCGGCGCATACAGCCACACCAGCGTTCGCCCGTCGGCCTGGAGGTTGTTCATGATCCACTGCCGGTCGCCGTCGCTGATCTTGTAGCAGTTCAGGAAGAAATAGCACCTGAACCTGGGCACCTTCCCACCGATGACGTCTCTGAGCAGGTAGTAGTTGAAGGGGGCGCCCACGCGCTCGAAGACGGCCTTCTGCTGAGAGACGGTCCAGTAGTTCACCTCGAAGGCATGGCTCATGTAGGCCGAGGGGCTCTCCTCATCCACGATCACGGCAACGCTCTCGGGGTCCGGTCCGCGGTCGGGCCAGTCCACCCACTGCTCGTCGATCTCATGCAGCTTACCGATGATCTGTCCCTGGCGCGGATCACGCGCGATCCAGCCGTTGCTGAAGTCAAACCACTGCGTCGCTGCACCCTTGACGTTGGCGATGGCATACCCTCGTTCGAGCTGGCTCACCGTTCCCGTCAGTCCGTCCGGCGCGCCGTGGCGTCGCTGGTTGGCGTCGGTCACCAGGTGGGTGCGCAGATCGTCCTGCAGCACCCACAGCTTGTCATGCGCGACGACGGAGCCGATGGGGCTCATGACCGCGTAGGTGTCCCCGACCTCGCGCGAGGAGTAGTCCAGAGGCGACATCAGGAAGTCGCAGTACCTGGACTCAAGCAGCCTGCTGAGAGCGAAGTGCCCGGCATCGCCTGCCCGTCGAGCGCCGCTGAGCATGGTCAGTTCGTAGCCGTAGTAGGTGCCGCAGAGCGCCTCTCCGCCGCTGGCGTCCTTGATGATCCGGAAGTAGTGCTCGATGCCGTCGACCATCACGTCCTGGTGGAACTTGTAGAAGTCGATGACATACTGCCACTGCCGCGGGTCGCGGAAGACGGTGTCCTTCGGGCCGTCGCGCTGCTCAACCGAGGGGATACTCACGTTCTCGAAGGTGATCTGCGGCTGCTTCCACGCGATGCGCAGCTTCTCAAGGTCGCCCCCGTAGGTCTTGCGCGTCCACTCACGGAAGGCCGCCTGCATGGGTTCGCTGTAGTCGCTCGGATCGAAGGGCCCGACGGAGCCCCAGTGCTGCCATTCCCAACTCACTCCCGAGCAGGGCTGGTAGCCAAGTATCCTCGCAGCATAGGGAGCTGTCCGGCAGTGCTCGGTGAAGCGCCGGACGGCGTCGCCGCTGTCGGCACGCCACCTCAGCGAGGCCAGCGAGACGACCTTCCCGGCAGATCCGTAGATGCCCACGCTGGTGCTGCCGCTCTCGGTGCGGCACAGCTCTGCGTCCTTGCCCTCCATCCACCAGGGATGCCGCAGGCCGGAGACCTCATAGGTGACCAGCAGCGTCGCCTGCGGGTCGTAGGTGAGCAACTGCAGGACCTTGCGGTCCCAGGCTGAGTAGTCGAACTTGCCCTCGCCGAGCCAGCCGAAGTCGCCGGCATCGACTTCGTACAGGTGCAGACCGTTGTCGGCCATGTTCGAGATCCGGGCAGCGCCGACAGTTGTCTCCAGGTAGTGCATGAAGGAGGCGGGACGACCGTTCACAAGGAGCGTCGGCAGGCCCTTGTGGCGCTTCACCTCGACGGTCGGGCGCTCCTCGGCCAGAGCCGGAGCCTTGACCTGCAGAGCGCCGATCACGACGCCGCGACCGGTCTCGTACTCAGTGCGCGGGTAGCCAAGGGCGACTTCGTACTTCCCCGCCGGGAGGAACCGTGTCAGAGGCAGCCGGATCGGGCCGACCTCGTACCCCTCGGCGGAGCGATGTACCATACCCGCACCGTAGGCGCGTCCGTAGAGCATCTCGCCATCACGCAGGAGCGCGAACCGCAAGGAGCTGCTCTCGGCTTCCCTCGGCAGATGGTCGAGGGTGGCAAGGACGACGACCTCCGACCCGGCGGTCGCTTCGCGCGGCATCGAGGACTTCAGGAGCCGCACCTTCTCGCGTGGGCCGAGGTACTCGTAGGGCACATAGCCCCAGGGCTCGCGTCCTGCCACGGTGATGGCCTTCGCCGCCGGCCAGGCGCTATCGTCGAAGGCGGCAGAAGTCCATCCCTCCAGCGCCTCGCCTACTCCCTTCCAGGTGTCGTCGCTGCGCAACTCAACGCTGCCCTGTGGCCATCGCACCGCACCCTCGAGAAGGGCTCCCGAGGAGGCACCGGCGTTGCGAGCCAGGATGGCAATCACGTTCCGACCAGGCACCAGGTATGGCTTGATGCCGACCAGCTCCG
>JBDKVB010000091.1 GCA_039679385.1 Armatimonadia bacterium
GGGCAGCCAGAACACCTGGGGAGGATGGCCGCGCTGGACGACGAACTCAACACTGAGGAGCCAGACCCTGCAACTGAAGCCCGAGGGGCGTTTCAGGCCCTGCAGGTTAGTTTTGGGCCCCTACGGGCTTGCCGATCCGCTTCGATTCGTGACTGCACAAAAGGAGAAAGCCATGCCGAAGGGACTCATTCTGTCGATCCTGCTCGTCTCGGCGAGCGTCGCCGTTGCGGCAGTGAAGCCCGGTGAGAACCTCCTGATCAACGGTGGGTTCGAGGGCGAGCAGCTCAGCTTTCCGATGTTCTGGGAGAAGGGCGGTAGCAATACCGGCTTCAACCCGACCGGCGGGCCCGGCAACACCGGCGCGGTGGTATTCAGCAATCCGGAGGGGCTCAAAGGGATCCGGTCCACCTGCCGCCAGTACGACCAGCAGATCATCGCCGGCGAGACGTACAAGCTGAGCGCCTACGTCAAGACCCAGGGCTTCAGGAGCAGTCATTGCGGCATCATCGTCCACAACAACGGCTGGTACAAGGAGAGCGGCATCAAGTCGTTCCCCGAGACCAGCGACGGCTGGCAGTACCTCGAGCAGACCTTCAAGCTGCAGGAGAGCAAGGACAGCGTCTACGGGGTAGCGATCTTCGCTGTCGACTACGTCGGCGAGATCCAGTTCGCCCAGGTCAAGCTGGAGGCCATCAGCCCGGCCGCGCTGGCCGGGAGTTCGGCTTCGCGGCTCCTGGCCGAGCAGAACCGCCCCCGACTCGTGGCCTGGGAGCCACTGCTCAACCAGATCCCCCTAACCGATCCCAAGATGACCTTCCGCTTCTTCGGCAAGCCGGAGCGCGCCCTCACCGAGTACGAGTGCGTCTACACGGTCGACGACAAGACAGTGCGCAGATACCCTCTCGCGCGTGAACTCAACAGTGTGGATCTGTCGGGGCTCGCCGCGGGCGACCACAGGCTTGACGTCGCGGTCGTCGATCGTGCCACGCAGGAGAAGGTATTCGACGCTACGCACGTCATTACGTTGACGGCGCTTCCCGAGGTCGACGTCTCCGCGCACCGACGGCTCAACAACCTGGTGGTGGAAGTGCTGGCGCAGCCGCTGCAGGCCACAGCCGAACCGCAGCGTTTCGAGTTCAGCACCGTCCGGGACGGCTGGGTGTTCATCAAGCTCGAGACTGGGGCGGAGGACCCCGGATTGAAGGCCGTCCTCGAGACCGAGGACACCGTCATCACCGCCGCTACCGATCGCCGTGAAGCCTTCCGCGACCTGCCCCGGGGGAAGCATCGCCTCGTGGTCAGCGGTGCGGCCTCGGGCGGGAAGATCGTGGTACGGTCCATCGCCGAGATCTTCAACTACCCGGCCTGTGCTAGCAGTCAGGTTCCGCAGAACGGCAAATACGATTGGGACTTCCACGTCAAGCACGTCTTCCCGGCGGTGACCACTCTCAACGGTGGCAACGTCCCCGAGGAGCACCGCGCGGACGTGCGCCGCATGGGACTGAAGTGGCTCGCGAACGTCGGCACGACCGACCCGAAAGACGCCGCTGACCTCGTCGCACGAATGTCGGCAAGCCCCGGCATGACGGCGCCCTGGTACGACGGGTTCACCGCCGACGAACAGTTCTTCGGCCGCCCCGGCCTGGCACACTACACCGAGGCACTGCGACTTCTCAAGAACCCTCAGAACCGGCTGGTCTACACGTGGATCGTCGGCAAGCCCGGGCTGCCCGGCATGCACAACGACTTCATGAGCGCAGCATTGAACGCCTCACGGGGACGGGGACGCCTGCTCTTCGAGGCCTACTGCCACAGCCGTCCCAGCGAGGAAGACGCCGTCAGCTACCTCAAGGACCGCGTCGTCGACACGATGGAGCGGTTTGGCGAGTACTTCCCCAAGGTCGCTGCGGGCACGGGAATGCTCTTCGGCAACTTCAACCAGGTCCCCATCATCTCCCTCGACGTGAACCCGGAGGTGGACTACAAGTACTACCTCGACATGCAGCTCAACCTGGCTGCCAACCATCCGGCCTTCCGGGATCTGGGTATGACCGGGTACTGGGGGAGCTACTACGACGACGAGGAGCTGTACCGCTGGTCCTTCCGTCTGCTGCGCCACTACTGTGTCGAGGGCAACACGGAGATGCTCTCGAAGACGTACGGGTACCGCTACTCGCCCGGGCACCTCAGCAACTGCGATTTCGCTGCCGGGCTCGAGCACTGGACTGCGGACCCGGCGGGCGCTATCCGGGCCGACAGCTTCGCCGGCTACGGGAAGGGCAGCGAAGGCCGCTGGGGCGGCGCCAGCGAGACGGGGGACACTTTCTGCGTCTTCACCCGCGGTGAGGGCCGCCCGAACACGCTCACCCAGACCGCCACGGGCCTGACCCCGGGCAAGACCTACACGCTCCAGTTTGTCACCGCCGACCACAAGGACATGGTCGCGCACAAGGTCGATCCCAAGCAGCACAAGCTAGCCGCCGTCCTCGGCGCTGGTGCGGAGGTCCTTCCCGAGAAGTCCTATGTCTTCGTCGACGGGCGCAACTCCGGCTCGAAGAAAGACGACGGACTGGTCCGGATCAACCTGCACCATATCCGCTTCCGCGCCACCGCCCCTTCCTTCACGGTGACCTTCACAGACGCTGCGGCCGAGCCGGGAACGGAGACCGCACTCAACTACATCATGCTCAAGCCGTACTTCGAGGACTAGGTGCGCCTGGCCGCCGATGGGGTTCTGCCTGTGTATCGACTATGGGTCGCCCCCGTCGGCGCTTAGGCCGAAGGTCCAGTGACGGCAGACGATCTGTCGGTGCCGGCCGAGGAGGGTGGCCGGCACCGACAGATCCTGGGGCCCCGCGGTCTTCGGAGTGAGTTGGTGGACCACGGTATCGTTCTGCTCAAGGGGCGGCAAAGAGGGGCGATGAGGGAGGCCGGGTCATGACTGGCTCGCAACCACTGGAAGCCTTCTGGAGTGTTCCGGACGCTGACGTCCTGGAGGCCGTCTCCGCCACGCCACAGGGACTGTCGCCGGCGGAGGCCCGGCGACGCCTCACGCAGTTCGGGCCCAACAGCCTCAAGGCTGAGAAATCGGCTACCGCCGTGGGCCTGTTCCTGAAGCAGTTCACGAGCCCCCTGGTCCTTCTGCTGCTCATCGCGGCCATTCTGTCCGCCTTCCTGGGCGACGTCACCGACATGGCCATCATCCTGCTCATCGTGCTCACGAGTGGGGTGCTCAGCTTCTTCCAGGAACGCGGGGCAGTCAATGCCGTCGCGAAGCTGCTGGCTATCGTTGAGGTCACAGTAGCGGTCACGCGCGACGGCAAGGCCGAGGATATCCCCCTCGAGGAGATCGTCCGCGGCGATGTCGTCGAGCTCAACGCCGGTGACGTCATCCCCGGCGACTGTCGCCTCCTGTCCTCGAAAGACCTGTATGTCGACGAAGCCGCCCTCACGGGTGAAACGTACCCGGAGGAGAAGCAGGTCGGCACCCTCCCGGCCGACACCGCGCTCGGCCAGCGCACCAACACGCTCTACATGGGGACCCACGTAGTCAGCGGCAATGCCCAAGCTCTGGTTGTGGCCACCGGCATGGCCACTGAGTTCGGGAAGGTGTCCCAGCGTCTGACGCACCGGCGGCCTGAGACTGAGTTCGAGCAGGGGGTGCGGCGCTTCGGTTCCCTCCTGATGGAGCTCACGCTGGTGATGGTTCTCGCCATCTTCGCGATCAATGTCTTCCTGAAGCATGACGTGAAGGTGCTCGACTCCTTCATGTTCGCGCTGGCCATCGCGGTAGGTCTGACGCCTCAACTACTCCCTGCGATCATCACCATCAACCTCGCCCATGGCGCCCGTCAGATGGCCGAACAGAAGGTCATCGTCAAGCGCCTCGTCTCCATCGAGGACTTCGGGAGCATGACCGTCCTGTGCTCGGACAAGACCGGGACACTGACCGAGGGGAAGGTGACACTCCGATCGGCGCTCGACGTCAACGGCCAAGATAGTGAGCGCGTGCTCACCTACGCCTACCTCAACTCGGTGTACGAAACCGGCTTTAGCAACCCTATTGACGAGGCTATCCGCAGCTTCCGCGATCTCGACAGCTCTGCCTACGAGAAGCTTGACGAGGTGCCCTATGACTTCTTGCGCAAACGCCTGAGCATCCTGGTGTGCCACGAAGGGCCTACTGGAGCCGACGCGCAGCGGGTTCTCATCACCAAAGGCGCTCTGCAGAACGTACTGGAGGTGTGCACCGACGCCGAGACCGCTCCCGGCACGGTGGGCAGTCTTGCCAGTGTGCAGCGGCAAGTGGATGACCATTTCGCGCAACTGAGCAGCGAGGGCTGTCGCGTACTCGGCCTCGCCTATCGCAACCTGGACGCGGACGTTGTCACCAAGGCGGACGAGACCCGTATGACGTTCCTCGGTCTGCTGGTCTTCTTCGATCCCCCCAAGGCAGACGTTGGCCGGACTATCGTTGAGTTGGCGCAGTTGGGCATCAGCCTCAAGATCATCACGGGCGACAACCCGCTGGTAGCCACGAGCGTCAGCCGGCAAGTCGGCATGGCCGACCCCGTGGTTCTCTCCGGGGCGCAACTCAGGATGATGGGCGATGCCGCCCTGTGGGGGCGGGTCGGCCAGGTGGATGTCTTCGCAGAGATCGAGCCGAACCAGAAAGAGCGCATCATCCTCGCACTGCGCAAGGCAGGCCACATCGTCGGCTACATCGGGGATGGTATCAACGACGCCTCAGCGCTACACGCTGCCGATGTCGGTCTCTCCGTGGAAAGCGGCGTTGACGTCGCCAAGAACGCCGCCGACATCGTGCTGCTCGAACACAGTCTGGAAGTCCTGGTGCATGGCGTCAGAGCCGGGCGCGCAACCTTCGCTAACACGCTCAAGTACGTCTTCATGGCCACGAGCGCCAACTTCGGCAATATGTTCAGTATGGCGGGCGCCTCGCTCTTCCTGCGCTTCTTGCCGCTCTTGCCCAAGCAGATCCTGCTAACCAACCTGCTGACCGACTTCCCCGAGATGACCATCGCAACCGATGGCGTCGACCCGGAACTGGTCGACAAGCCTCGGCGCTGGAACCTCCGCTTCATTCGTGATTTCATGATCGTCTTCGGCCTACTCAGCTCAGTCTTCGACTATATGACCTTTGGCGTCTTGATCCTGCTGCTGCACGCCTCGCCGGAGCAGTTCCGTAGCGGCTGGTTCCTGGAGTCAGTAGCCTCGGCCGCACTCGTGGTCTTGGTCATTCGCACGCGTCGCACAGTCTTCAGGAGCATGCCGAGCAAGCCGCTTCTGTTCGCAACCTTGGCCTGCGTCGCGGCTGCGGCCCTCTTGCCGCTGACCCCGCTGGGTCCGCTCCTGGGCTTCGCAGTCCTGCCGATAGGGTGGACCGGTCTCATGCTCGCCATCGTGGCCCTCTACGTCGCAGCCGCAGAGATCGCCAAGGCCAGGTTCTACCAGCGGACGCACCTGTGAGCTGAGGCACTCTGAGCTCTCCTTAGTGTCGCGTCAGGTGGTCGCCATGCCATCGGGGCGGACGGTGCCCAACAGGTGGCAGTGCGAGTGGTGGCGAATCTTCGGTAGGTCGCCGTGCAGGTGATGCCAGGAATCTGGAAGAGATTGCATGGGGGTAGCCGCCTGCCGTCCTCGCCGGTCTGTGTGGAACCCGTCAAAGCCTATCTGCGCTATGGGTAACATCGACCGGCCATTGTGGCCACACCAGGGGAGGATCCCATGCGCATCGGATCATGGCTGTCAGGTGCACTCTTGGTGATGGTCTGCGGTTCGCTCCTGGCAGCGGGCGAGGTCTCGGTACTGACTGAGCAGGCAGTGGTGGAGCAGGCCCTGGCGCAGCACCCCTTCCTCCAGATGGCTCGGGCCGAAGCGGCGATGGCCGGTTCCCGCACCGATATGGCCCGCTCCGAGGCCAGGGCTCAGGTCTCGGTCAACGGATATGCCGGCCTGTCGAACATGGGCAACAACCTGCCGATCCCCGGTGTAATGCCTCAGGCCATCCTGCAGTCGCAGGATCGGGCGTCGCTCGATCTGAATGCCACGGCCATGCTGCCGATCTCCACGGGAGGGCGCATCGAGAGCGCTATCAGGGCGGTGGAGCTCGCCGCCTCCGCTGCCGAGGATGCACTGGCCGCAACACGTGTGGAGGTCGCTTACGAGGCTCGAGCAGCGTATGCTGACTGGCGAGCAGCCCTGGCCATGGAGAAGGTCGCCCAGGATGCTCTGGTAGCGCAACAGAAGCAGTTGATGCTATCGCAGCACCTGTTCGATGTGGGGAAGATCCCCAAGTTCGACCTCTTGCGCACCGAGGCGACGGAGGCCGGTGTGCAGCAGCAGCTCGCCAACGCACGGGCGGAGATCTCGGTGGCGACAGCTCGGCTCCTGCAAGCGATGGGCGCCTCCAACATCACGCTGGGCGTGCCCGCTGAGGAGGGGCTCCTGGGCCCGCCAGTGGACGTCTTGCCGACCGCGCTTGCCTCACGGCCCGACCTCCTGGCAGCCCGCAAGCAGGTCGCAGCGGCGAAGGCCACGGTCCAGGCCAGACAGGCATCATACAAGCCTCAGTGGTATGGGATGGCCATGCTGGATGGTCTGGTACCCTCCTCCATGGATACCTCTGTTGGGATCACGGCAGGCATCGTGGTGGGGTTGCCTGTGGTGGATGGTGGACGTCGGCAGGCTGAAGTGCGGGAAGCCGACCAGTCCCTTGCCAGGGCGGCGGCAGCAGTCGCTGCGCTTGAGCAGCAGGTCAGGGCCGAAGTCATCACCGCCGAGGCCAGGGCCGGTGCGGCAAGGCAGAACCTTGAGACCGCCGCCAGTCAGGTGAGAGCGGCCGAGGAAGCCTACAGGGTGGCACAGGTGCGCTACGAGGCCGGCAAGAGCATCATCCTTGAGGTCCTCGATGCTCTCCGAGCGCAGACGGAGGCACAGCAGAGCCTCGTGGTCGCGCGTGCACAGTACGCAAAGGCCCTTGCTGACATATACCGTGCCACGGGTCTGGTCGGCCCGCCAAGAGGATGACCCCGGAGCTCACGGGAGGAGGCACCGATGCGCAACATCTTCCTCTTGGTCGTGGCAGTGAGCATCTCCTCGTGTGCGGGCGCTGGTGCCGCTCCCGTGTCGGCCCGGGCCGGGAAGTTCAGCCTCGAGGTCTCCTCCGAGCCATACCCCCCCAAGTCCGGTAGTAACGCTTTCACCATCTCAGTCACCGAGGGGGGCAAGCCTGCTACGGGCGTTGCTGTCAAACTCCATGTGGACATGCTGGGCATGCCGATGCCCGCCGACTTCGAAGCTGTGCCAGGAGGCAACCCCGGCCAGTACGTCGCCACCGTCAGTCTGGGCATGGCGGGCAAGTGGAAGCTCACTGTTGCGGTGAAGCAGATGGCCGGCATGGCGATGGCGGGCGATGGGGAAGCACACTTCCTCATCGAGACAGACAGGAGCATCACGGCAGAGACCGGCGGCCCCTCGCCGTGGAAGCGAGGCCTTGGCCTCGTTCTGGGGGCTGGGCTCCTGATCGGCCTTGTGCTCCTCCTCCGTCACCTCAGGCTTCCACACGGTGCGAGAGGGGTCATCATCGGGTTACTCACCCTCGCCGTCGTTGCCGTGGGCACCTGGTGGGTCGTGCGCAAGTACCGCGACCCCAAGGTGGCCACGGTCATCGCCTCGGCCATGATGGACATGGAGGCCATGCAGGCGACTGCGGCTGCCACGCCGGTGAAGACCGAGCGGCTGCGCCCTCGGGCCTTCCAGGCCAAGGCGACCTACACGGCCACTGTCGTCGCCGACGTGGAGGAGGAGGTTTACCCGAGAGTGACGGGGCGTCTGGTGGAGATGCCACTGTATCCCGGTGATCGAGTGGGAGCCGGTCAGGTCGTGGCCCGCCTCGACACCGCCGAGCTTGCCTCCAGGGAGGCGCAGGCGGTGGCGGGACGTGAGAGCGCCTCACGTTCCGTCGAGGCTACAAGGGCCGAGGTGTCCTCTGCACGAGCCGGTCAGGGCCGTTCGGCCAAGGCCGTGGAGCAGGCTCGCACCGGTGTTCAGGAGGCTCTCTCGGGCGCACAGAGCGCCGAGGGGGCAGTGCGGGCGATGGAGGGAGAACTGGCCGAGGCAGGGGAGATGAAACGGGAAGCCGAGAGCGCTGTGGCCTCCGCCCAGGCTGCCGTCGAGCAAGCTCAGCAGATGGTAGTGCAGGCCGAGGGCGAGGTGGACAGCGCCCAGGCTGACGCAACCTACTGGCATACCGAGATCGCCAGGGAGCAGACGCTCTTCGGCAAGGGTGCCATCTCCAGAGAGGAGCTGGACCGGGAGGCTTCTCAGGCCGCTACTGCCGGTGCGAAGCTCAAGCAAGCCCGGGCTGCACTGAAGGCCGCCGAGATGGGGGTGACCCGAGCACGGAGGGACCAGGAGCAGGCACAGATCCGGGTGGCAGCGGCGAGCGCAAAGGTGCGAACCGCTGAGGCGAAGGTCGCTCAGGCGAGGTCGGACCACGGCAGCGCCCTCGCCAGGGTCGCCCAGGCCCGAGCGGGGGTTGGCACCGCCCTCGCCGATGTGGAAGCCGCATCTGCCGGAGTGAGGGCGGCAGCCTCAAAGGTGGGGGTCGCCACCGCGCAGGAGACACAGGCACGG
The DNA here is from genome assembly GCA_039679385.1 of Armatimonadia bacterium. Taxonomy (NCBI): domain Bacteria; kingdom Bacillati; phylum Armatimonadota; class Armatimonadia; species Armatimonadia bacterium. Next base: position 8,656 of record JBDKVB010000091.1, read on the forward strand.
GCGGCCCTGACGGAGGCTAGCGTCATCCGTGGCTACACGACCATCCGTGCCGCCAATGCGGGAATCGTGACCGCCCGCCTGGTATCGCCGGGCGTCCTCGTGCAGCCGGGGACGGCAGTCCTGCGCATCGCCAAGACCGACTTCGTACGCCTGCAGGCTCCGCTGTCGGATGCGGATCTGCGTCTCGTCCGCAAGGGGGCTCCCGTCCTGGCCTGGGCGTCGGATGACCCGCAGACGCCGGTCGTGGGAGAGGTCACCACCCTGTTCCCTGCCCGTGATCCCATGGCACGGACGGGCATCGTGGAGGCCCGCCTCGAGAACCCGGACAGCCGTCTGGTGCCGGGGCAGACCGTGCGCCTGGAAGTGAGCCTGGGGGACGAGGGCTCTCTGCTGTCCGTCCCGACGTCCGCCCTCTCCATGCGGGAGGGAAAGGCCTCCGTGTTCGTCGCCGTACAGGACAACGGACGGCTCATCGCGCGGCGGGTCACTGTGGAGACGGGGAGCTACGCCAACGACCGCACGGAGATCCTGTCAGGCCTCAAATCGGGGGCAGACGTGATCGTCCTCGGCTACGACAACCTGCGTGACGGGGACCCCGTCACCCTTGCCGATAGCGTGATCCAGGCACCGCCCGTCGGTAACAGTAGTGCGGAGCGCTCGCCCCACTCCGGGCATGGGGAGTGATGGGCCTCATGTCATCCCCCCCACTGTCTCAGGCGGCGAAGGTTGTCCACGGCAGCGCCCTCAACATCTCCGCCTGGAGCATAGACCACCCCTACCCGGTCCTGGCCTTCTACGCCGGCATCGTTCTCCTCTCCGTCATCGCTGTCGGGTCGTACATGCCTCGGCGCATGATGCCCTACGTGGAGAGCCCGATGGTGGGCGTCGTCTCCATGATGTCAGGGCTGTCTGCCGAGGAGATGGAGACGTACATCAGCAAGCCCATCGAGGAGCAGATGACCAACATCAAGGGAGTGCGCTACCTGCGCTCCTCCTCGCAAGAGGGCCTCTCGCTGGTGTCCCTCGAGTTTCCCTACGGCACTGACATGAAGAAGGCGTTGTTCGACGTTCAGGCTTTGATGAACGTCGTCCAGGCCAATCTGCCCATGACGGGGCCCAATCTCAAGCCCTCATGGGTTCTGTCGATAGACCCGCTCAACATCCCTATCCTCAGTCTCGCCCTCACCGGTGACGAGAGGTGGTCACCCGAGCAGTTGCGCGAGCTGGCCGACAACCAGGTGGTCAGCAGCCTCAAGACGATCAGCAACGTCTACTCGGTTGTCCCCTTCGGCGGGTACCGCCGGCAGCTCCAGGTAGTCGTGGACCGTGACAAGCTGGCCCGGTACGGACTGAGCATTACCCAGGTCAGGGACGCCCTTGACGGGTTCAATACCTCAAAGCCCGCAGGGACCCTCACTGGTGGCGACCGTGAGGCTGCCGTCAGGGTTGACAGCAAGGTGCTCACGCCGGTACAGCTCGAAGGGCTTCCCCTCCTCACCTCGCCGCCGTCGGGCCCTGGGGCCTCCCCAGCGCCGTCTACCGTCTTCCTGCGGGATGTGGCACAGGTCCTGGACACCCACTGGGAGCGGCGCAGCGCCTTCCACTTCATCAAAGACGGCAAGGCTCAGAAGGCCATCGAGGTTGCCGTCCTGCAGGACCCTGACGCGTCGTCCCCCAGGGTCATCGGTGCAGCGACGCGCAAGCTCAGGCAGTTGGAGCGAACGTATCCGGGCATCAAGTTCGAGGTCACCTACAACAACGCCCACTTCGTCAGCCTCCTGTTCAGGAACATGTTCGAGGAGCTAGGCCTGGCGATCCTCCTGACGGGAATCGCCGTGCTGCTGTTCCTGGGGGAGTGGCGGGGCACCATCATCAGCCTCACCACCATCCCTCTCTCCCTGGCGATGGCGATCCTGCTCCTGATTCCCATGGGGATGACGCTGAACTCCAGCACCCTCATCGGGCTCCTGCTCGTGATCGGCCGTCTGGTGGACGACTCGATCATTGACATCCATGCCGTGGAGCGCCACCTGCGCATGGGCAAGACCCCCCGGGACGCCACCATTGACGGCATTACCGAGGTGCGGTTGGCGGTGATGGCCTCCACCTTCATGCTCTGTCTGGCTCTGACACCGCTCCTGTTCAGCGGCGGCATCGTCCAGCAGATGTTCGTGGGGCTCGTTTGGCCCATCATCTTCGGCCTGCTGGCATCCATGCTGATCTCCTTCACCCTCACTTCCATCATGGCCGCCGCCCTGCTGCGGCCCCATGAGGAACTCACGCGCGAGCGCAGCTCCTGGCCCTACCGGATCATCCTGAACCCGATACAACACCGGCTAGAGCGTCTGGAGCAGGGATACGAGCGGCTCATCCGGTGGATGCTGCAGCACCGCTTCATCAACATGAGCCGGGTCATCGCCACCGTCATCATCGGCGCAGGCTTCTACTTCTTCATCGGCTCCGAGATGATGCCACTGGCGGATGTGGGGCAGGCCTACGGCGTCCTCGAGGCCACTCCGGGGACCTCCTTCGCAGCGACCGAGAGGATCGTGGAGCAGATCGAGGAGATCATGCTCAAGCATCCCGAGATCATGCACGTGGCCACGGAGGTGGGTGCGGAGTCGGCCTTCGAGAGCACGGGCACCTACTACACCGGCTATGCCATGCCTGCCGTGAACGCCGCCACGTTCATGATCACGCTGTCCGACAAGGATGAGCGACGCCAGACCATCTGGCAGGTCATCGACAGTGTCCGGCAGGAGGCTCTGGCGACGATCCCCGGCATCCGCCGGTTCCAGATCAGGGAGATGGGCTCCGATGTGATGGCCTCATCGGCGGCCCCGATCCAGCTCCTGGTCTACGGCCCCGACCTGCAGCGGGTTGCGGACCTGGGGAACGCTGTGGCCGACATCGCTCGCCAGACGCCCGGCATGTCTCAGGTCGCCACGAGCTGGGACATGACACTGCCCGACCACGAGGTCAAGGTGGATCCCCTGCAGGCGCAGCGCCTGGGGCTGACGGTCTCCCAGGTGGCCGACCAAGCATACTATGCGCTCCGGGGCGGTCTGACCTCGGAGTTCTGGCGCTTGCCCAACCTGCGGCAGAACACCATCCTCGTACGCTATGCCCATCAGGACCGTTCCAGTCCCGACGACCTGGAGCGCACCTACATCACTGGGGCCGATGGTCGGCAAGTACCGCTGAACGCCCTGGCAAGGGTTGAGTACCGTCAGGCACCGACCGTCATCGAGCACGACGGACTTCGTCGAGCGATGAACATCATGGGCTACTACCGCCCTGGCAGCAGGCCGTCCATGGACCTGGGCATGGACGTCCAGATGCAGGCGCTGCAGAAGCTGAGTTTCCCGCCGGGCTACGGCATCGAGGTCCGTGGCGACATGACGCAGATGATGGACTCCTTCAAGCGCCTCCTCATCGGACTGGGACTGGCGCTGGTGTTCATCTACCTGACCCTGGTGGCCCAGTTCGGCGGGTTCTTGCAGCCAGTGCAGATGGTGTTCTCCTTGCCTCTGGAGTTGTCGGGGGTGTTCCTGTTCCTCTTCCTGAACCACCAGGCCTTCAGCACCGTCTCCATCCTCGGCGTCATCATCCTGACCGGCATGGACGCGACCACGGCGATCCTGCTCATTGACCTGATCATGCAGGTGCGCCGGTCTGGCGTCCCACGGGACGAAGCCGTCGCCACCGCCTGCCCCCAGCGTCTGCGCCCCATCCTGATGACCTCCGCCATCACCGTCATCGCCATGTCGCCCGTGGCCTTCTTCCCGAGAACCGGGATGGACGCCTACAGCCCCCTGGCGACGGTGGTCATTGGTGGCCTGGTCATCGGGACGATCCTGTCACTGTTGGACATCCCGATCCTGCACACCTACATGGACGACCTCGTCAACCTGCTCGCACGAGTGAGGTCCCGTCTAAGGCGCGAGGAGTAGCCTCAGGACTCATGCCCCACATCACCGGAGGTGATCACAATGCCACTGCGAATCATGCTGGGTGTCGTGGTGCTGGTAGCGGTTCTGGCATTGACAGGCTGCCCGAAACCGCAGAGCACTGAGGTGACACCGCCTCCTTCCACAGCCCCGACCCCAACGGTCACGGCAAATGAGGCCTCGGCTACCGGAGGCGAGGAGCTGGCGAGCTGCCCGGTGCTGGGCACAACCATGCCCAAGAGCAAGATGATCCCCGTCGAGCACATGGGCAAGACCTACTACCTGTGCTGCAAGGACTGCGTGCCGAAGTTCAAGGCCGATCCGATGAAGTACATCGAGCACCCGGCCAAACCCCTGCCGCCCTCACAGGGCATGTAGCACTCGCACGGGTTGTGTGGAGCAGAGACATGAGCAAGGCACGAGACCTCCACCAAGTCACTCGGCGTCCTGCTGCATCCTGGTCGTCGGGCGAGGCCGCGCCTTCGATGGCGAAACCTCCGGGGCCACATACGAAAAACCCTTCTGCCTGCGACACAGCGTGTCGCCTTGCAGAAGGGTCAGTGGATAGCATATGGCGGGCCAGGCGGGACGACTTCGCAGAATGGTTGGGCAGTGAGGAGTGCCTGGAGTTGGCCCGCAGGGCGGTGTAAGTGACTCTCGGCCGGGCTCGTGCCGTCCCTACGGTCTGCCCCTGGCTGGCTGATCTCCCCGACCCGATCGGTAGCAAGGGGTTCTGCGGACTGGCCGCAGTGACCTGGGGTCTCGTGGACCTGACGGAGGGCTGTCGGCGGCCTCCGGGCTGGAGGGGTAGACGGGACGCATGGTCAGGCCCTCAGCCTGCGTCTCGGTGTCACCAGCTGCGGACCGAGCTGGCAGCGACGGCCGGGGATGGAGGACGGTAGCGCCATGGCGTGCTGCCGTTGAGGCCAAGAGGGACCGACAGGGGACCGGGCCTCGTCCCGGTCCCCTCTGTTTGTCACCCGGCTCAGGCTCCTTCGAGCGTCGAGGGCCTCGCCACCCTCAACGCAAAGCCGCTGTGAGGTCGACCCGCTTGCCAGTCACCGCGTCGATCACGATCTTGTCAACCCTCTCGGTTCCACGGAGAAGCCAGAACCCCCAGGTGGGCCCCTCCTCAGGCGCATAGGCACTGGACAGCACGAGCCTCGCATCAGGGCCGACGCTGTATTGCTCACCGAGCTTCCTGGCGACTGCCTCGGCCGCCCGTCGAGCCTCAGCTTCTCCGAGTTTCGGTTTGGGCACTTTGGTGGGAGCCACGCGAAGCATGTAGGACACGAGCTGGCCCTTGGCCATGTCAAAGCTCAGGGTCACCCGGCTGCCCGTGCGGACCTGTGGATTGTCGGCACTCTCCTCCCACATGATAGTGTACAGGGTCTGTCCCGCAAGGACGGGTTTGCCGGCGACCAACCGGTCGCGGTCTAGAGGGCACACTCGCCGCAGCCAGGCAGTGGCGAGCTCCTTGCATCGTGCGTCGAGCTCCGGGCTGGCCTTTTGCACCGCCTCACCTGAGAGACGGCTCAGTAGCGTAATGTCCGTCACGTAACCGCGCTTAACATCAACGGTCACGAGCCCAGACTCGCGCTGTTGTGCGCTGGCGCCGATCTCAAAGGCGAAGGCCTTCTCGTCAGCCGTTCGAGATCGACTGACGCGTCTGCGCGCGAGCCGGTCGCCGGAGGTGAGGGTGAGGTCCTCCCGCTTGCACTGAAGGAAGTCGGCGACGATCTGCTCGGGGGAGCGCTTCGCAGCCGATGTCGTCTGCGCCCCTTCCTGTGCCGCGGACGCGGCCGGCTCTGCCGTCGAGCTTTGTGACGTGGTCGCTTCCTTGTCCGGCTGCGCAGAAGCACCGCCGGGCTCGGCCACCTGGCTTTGCGGCTGTCCCGGCTGGTCTCCCCTCTGCGACTGACAGGCGCCCAGGGCACACACGAGAGCTATCGCGACAAGAACGCCCAGCTTTGCACTCGTCATATCGTCCACGCTCCCTACTTGGTGAGTAGCACGAGCCGACCGCTGGAAACAAGTACCCAGGGTCTCTTCCCGGTCGCCCTGTCGCGGTACTGAAGGGAGATCACTTCCTTGTTTCCCGGATTCGGGTTGATCTCCACTTCGGTGACTTCCAGCTCCGAGGGCGACAGCCCCAGGTACTTCGCGAGGAGTTCCTTACCGCGCTCTGCCGCCTGCGATGCCTCCGCCGGCACAGCCGGGCCGAACTCGTCACTGAAGTGCAGATACCACAGGCCACCCGGTCTCCCAAACGACGCGGACACCATCCGCTGTCCCGCCTTTGTTAGCACCTTGTACTGCCATACCTTGTAGCGCCAGCACTCCAGGGAGCGCGGGCACGGCCCCAGGCCAGAGGGCTGCACTTGGTCGCCTTCGACTCCCAGGAGAGCGACCAGGTGCGCCATCCTGCCGGCGTTATCGAGGCGATTCGAGACCGCCCACAAGGCGACGGCCAGAACGGGGATCGCAGCAAGGATGCAGACAATCCGGCGCTTGCGCATCTACCCACCTCCGAATCTCGATGGGACTAGGATGACGTTGCCCTCGACGCGATGGTCAAGTATATCGTCTCCGCACTCGTCACCAATGTCGCCGTAGGCCCACAGGGCAGCGAGGCTGCACGACTTGGCTGCGTTCAGTCCAGTGCAGGCGCAGTCCCAGAAGTAGCTGGCGAAGGGCGGAAGGTAGCCGGCAGCTATCTCCACGGTCCAGCCAATCGCGCACGATGCACCATTAGTCACAGATCCGGTCACCATATCGGATCCACCGTTGCCCTGGGCTGTGTTGCATCCCATCCATAGCGCGAGGAGGACGTGGTCCATGTCGAGCGGCAGATCGGTACAACGGAACACTTCGTCCGGGTCTGGCTGACCGGGTGAGACATAGCCCGGGTCTGCATGCCCGTAGTAAGCAAAGATGGCTGCATCCTGTACAGCGCGGTAGACAGCTTGTTTCGTCTGTGCGACCTCGCCAACATCATACGGCGGGTGGTTGGCAAGGTTGTAGGCCGCGAACCGCTCCTCCGTTGCGTTCTTGGCGCCGCTGAAAAAACCGCTAGAGATTCCGGAGCCTGCGCATATCCTGACGCGCGGCAGTAACTGCACCGCTGCCCCTCGTGGTATGGTCGGTTTTGGGGTCTCGTCTCGGTTGGCGGATCCATCTGCTTGCGTGCCCGTCAGGACGAAACGGTAGTCTCCCATTATCTGTCGGTCCACGGCGAACTTGACCACTGCCAGATGCTGACCGACCGATCCGTCCAGGGCTATCCCTGAGAGTATGGTGCCTTCGCTGAGGTCGGGCTTGAACAGGAGAAGCTCGCATCCAGAGAGCCCTTGGCTACAGGTGTAGTGCAGGGCCACGAAGGCCGCATCTGGATAGTCGTCGGTGTCCCAGGTGAAGTCGCTCAGTGACACATTGCTGATCGCGTCCACCTTGTCCGTGTCGGCGCATTCGTAGTGGTCCGCGGTGATCGAGTAGCTGTAGATGCCGACTTTGGACGGGCCGGGCGGCGTCCAGGAGAACGCCCCACTGCCTGCGTTTCTCGAGTAGGAGGGGTCGGCGACGGTATCGACTGGGTCTTGAGAGGTCGGGGTTCGGCAGACGTCATAGCACTTGACCTCGACCTTGTACTTGGGAGCAACCACCTCATGATGCGTTACGTTCCAGCCGATCGTGGCAGATGGCTCCCGGTCCTTGGGCCACTTGATCAGGAGTGCGTCCACACCGGTGGTCGTGTCCCTCACGACCGTGTTGTTGGGCGTCCATGCCCGGTAGAGGTCCTCGACGATGATGTCGGGTCCCCTTTCAAACAGGGCCTCGACTCTGAAGCAGAGCTGCCTGTTCTTGCAGACCCTCGTATCCCATACCCAGGTGGCGTTCTGGTGTGTGAGGCCATCAACTAGCACGTCAGCGCCCTTCCAGACCCAACCGTCGTCACCGGCCAGGTCCACGCGGATCCACTGGCCCTCACCGTCTAGCTGATAGAACCTGCAGCCCCGCAGCGACATGCCGCCTGTTGGCGACACCCGGTACATGAGCGTGACCGCATCCCACACACTGCTGCCCACGTCTTGGGGGAAGGGGACGTCGGGTGGGCGCTGGTAGCCGGCGAGAGCGACGAACTCCCCCATTTTGGTGGAACCTGCAAACAGAAGGACCCTCGCCTGTCCGGTCAACTCGCCACATCGGGCGGAGGCCACGCCGGTGTAGCTCCCAGGCGCCATGTATGCGTGAGTGGTGGGGTTAGTCAGGGAGTGGGGGGTGGCATCCCCGAAATCCCACTCCCAGGTCACCGCACCGGCCTCGAGCTCCTGCCCGTCCAGGTACGCAACTGCCTCGAAAGTGCACTCCTGACCAACAGTGACCTCGATCCCGTCACAAGGCTGCATGATCTCAACGGTGAGCCCCGCTGCACTCACCTGCACGACGACTGCCAACACGAGCAACGGCACCATGCAGAGCACACGACACTTCATCGACATTGCCACTCACCCTCCGTCCTTCTTGGGACCTCGTGATGAACGTCATTGTCCACCGGCCTGTGCGTCCGTCCGCATGCGTTGCAGGTATGTCTCGGCGTATCGGGCCCATTGGGTCTGTGGGAAACTGCCGACGACCTGACTCAGGTAGTCTCGCGCTGCGGCATCGTTGCGCTGGCGCAGGTATGCCAGCCCCAGGCTGTACAGTGCATTGGCGACCTCCTCAGCTTTGGGATTCTCCTTTTGCATGGCCTCTAGCACACCGGTCGCCTGATCAAGACGGTTCGCGGTCAGGTATCTGCCTAGAAGCTGTACCTGAGCGCGAAGGCGTTCCTCGCCGGGCGATGCTGCCGCAAGAGCACCCGTAAGGTGGCCGATCGCTGCCCTGTCGTCCCTGGACAAGATGGCCGCGTACCGGCGATCCTCGGGCGTGAGCTTGCTCTGGCCGAGGAGACCAGCAAGCCGTTCCAGCGCATCCGAGGCAAGAGCGGGATCGTCGCGCAGGAAGACCCGCATCGCCTGTCGGTAGAAGGCCTCACACTGAGCCGTCGGTAGCCCCTCTACCCCGGCTGTGAGGTATGCCTGGAAGAGCTCGCGTGCGACAGGCAGTGCGACTGCCGCCTGTGTCGAATGGGGTGCGCGGATCGGCGTCCGCAGGAGGAATGACCTAGTGGCATCGACCATCCTCTTGAGGCGCTGCTCACGGCCGCTGTATGGTAGTGCGAACTGCTCCAGCGCAGCCCAGAGCGCCGGCCCGAAGAGCCCGGACTTGAGCTCCGACTTGGCTAGGTCTCCCAGAAAGGCATCTCGCGCCTCCGGAGTGGTCCTCGCTTGCAGGCTTTTCAGGTACTGCGCGAAGGCCAGTTGCTCCGAGCGCGGGGACAGGTGTCGGTCCCGCTGGCACTGCCAGGACTGCCAAGCCCGTGTCTCTGGGCCATGGGGAGGCAGCCCCGCGAGTTGAGGCGTTGACCTCTCGGCCGGGTCGAGGAAGACGCCTGAGATCAGGACATTCATACTGAGGTCTCTGGAGATCAGGAATCTCAGTGTTGTGGGACCAGCGGCGAGGAACTGTTTGTACACACCGTTCACGAAGTCCCGTACGTCGGTGCCTGTCTGATAGGATCCGTTCTGGTCGAACACTGAGACCGTATACGTCCTTCTGGGTTCGTAGTAGTTGTGGTCGTTGACGAAGTACAGGCTCAGACGATGCTGACCGGCCGGCACTGGTATCTCAAGCCATAGGTCGGGGCCGGTCGCTCGTGGATGTGCTTCGCCTCGGTCGTCCCAGTTCGCAGCCCGACGGACGCGAGCGAGCGGGTTGTAGAGCACGGATCGGTGGCCGTCTGAGGGCCCGGTCACCCAGTACCGCGTCTTCTCACCCGGCCTCCCGCAACTGGGCGTGACCTCCCACCCGGGCAGCCTGCCCCCCGCCACGTCCTGTGGCGCCTGTTGCGCGCAGAGCACAAAGCCTTCCGAACCGTAGTAGGTATACCAGTCCCCCTGCGTCGCGCGGTCCTCCCCGAGGTAGCGAACGACCTGCTGCTGTGCAGGGGTGTGGGTCCTGGCCAGGGCCGCCAGCCTGATGCCTGCCATGCGCGCCTCTTCACGCAGTTCCGTATGTCTGCACTGTGTCAGCCTGGCGTACGACCTCTGCGCTTCGTTCCACTGGCCGGCGAACTCCTGGCACTGTGCTGTCCGGTAGGTGGCCCAGTCCCGCAGACGAGCGTCAGCGGTTGTGGTCGCGACCTGCTTGAAGGCCCTAAGCGCTGGACCGCACTCCCCGCACGAAAGGTGTGTCTCAGCCACACCAAGGTGTCTGCGATCACCGAGGGGCCCACCATCGGCCATCACCGTCTCGTGCTGTGCTCCTCCTGCAGAGATGTCATAGATGCCGCAGCCCCGCGCCCATTGACCCGCTGCAAGCTTGGCCAAGGCTGCGACGACTGTGCCACGATGCTTCCTCTCCAGGGCCTCAAACCTGCTGCACGCGCTTTCTGCGTTGCGAGCAAGGGCTGTTGCTTCAGCCTTCTGCCACGCGTCGGCAATGCTGGGGATCGCGTGCTGCTCGACCGGGGAGTACGGGCCGAAGTCCGACGACACGGTGTTGAGCAGTTCGAGCGCCCCTGCAAGCAGGGAGCTTGGTGTCGGTCGCGAGATACGGTCGACGAGTGGCTGGTTGTCCCGCAGTCTGGTGGTGCAGGCCGTGGTGTGCTCGCCGCTGGCATCAAAGACATCAAGCAGATAGGAGACCGTCTGTGAGCTGGTCCGTGCCGTACTCACTTGGTACTCAGCGACCTGCAGCGATGCTTGCTTGGACTCAGGGCTAGGTGGCCAGATCGCTGCGAGCGCCTCTAGGGCTGCCACATCGACCGGAGTCAGGATGTCTCTTGGTACCAAGCTTGCCAACCGGCTGCGGATGATCGAGCTCATATCAGACGCAAGACGGTTCATGTTGTAGTTGCTGGCTTCGCCGATGCCAGGTTTGGCCTTCGCTGGATCCACGGCCGCCAAAGCGGCTCGGTACCTCTCGGTCGCCTCCTTCGTCCTCCTGAGGCCTTGCAGTGCGTCGCCCTGACAGAGCAGAGCTCGGGCGACGGCAGGAGTCGCCCTGACCGCCTCGCCGTACTGCTCCCAGGTTGCAAGAGCGAAGTCATGGAGACCTGCGCGCTGCAGCATACCACCGAGGTACGCGAGCGCCGGTACCACGGACAGCGGGCAGGGGACGTCGGGGACGGAGACGAGTACGGTGGCCCCAGTCGGGGCTTCGAGTGACAAGTGTAGAGCCAGCGGAGTGGAAGTCGCGAGAGGAGCTTTCGGTAGGGACACGGGGAGAAGGGTCCAGAGCGCAGCGGGAAGCGAGACGTAGGGCGCCTGCTCGCTCCCAGCCATGTCGCCTATGGCTGCACTCATTCTGCACTTCGCCTTAGGGTCCAGGCACAGAGCAAGGAGGTGCGCGGTCGACGGGAGCTTGAGGGATGGATCGAGAGGGCACGAAGCCCTCCCGGTGCCACTTGCCGGCGTCTTCAGCGGGATGATCTGCCCGGTGACCTGAGACGCCCCGGTAACGCCGATCAGACCGTTGATAGCCTTGTCAACCGCGAGGAGGGTCTCAGACGATCTGGGGGACGTCGGGGACGCCCGCACTGTTGGAACTGCGACGGAAGTATGAGCGATACAGAGGACTAAGCACAGAAGATGAACTGATCGGCAAGAGCAGAAGCGGCAGACGCGCGCTTGGCTTGCGGTCGATTGCGTCGTGTTCACGCTCGGCCAACTCATGGGAGTTCCCCCCCGGGTAGTTGCACCTTCGTACGCAGTGGCGGCCTGAGCTGACTACTGATGGACTGTGATCGCGCCGCATCTGACCGGAACTGAACAATAGCGGCGCATGCGCACCAAAAGACAACCGCTTCATAGCATATGGTCGAAATCATGATCTATAGTGAGATTACATCATGCATACCCGTTTTTGTTAGATCAAAGATATGTGTACAGGAAATAGCGTATATCCTACATAATAACTTCGCTGCTTTCCGAAGTCAATATGGGTATCAGTTGTGCGTTACACCACACAATGCCGTCTCTGTTCACGGCTCCCTCGGGAAGGGCCTGCTCCTGTCTCCGTCGGCGCTAGCGCCGAGCAGGCTGTGGCCGAGCTCACGCATAGACGAGCAGCCGTTCCGCGGTGGGCTGCGCTGTGCTCTGAGTGGCTCTATGGGGCCATCGGGAGTCATGCACAGCTTCGGCGCCGTGTGGCGAAGTGTGAATCCGACGTCAAGGGGAAGGGTCCCGTGTGTGGATCGGGGGTGACAGCTCGCAACGGCGTGGACGCGAACCAGCGTTGGCACTCGCACCGGCGAGGAGCTACGACGTGACGATCCTCCGGTACTGATCTGCCATGAGATGGTCAGCCCTGCTGGTATGCCAGGGCGGGGACGTCTGAAGCATGGCGCACCCACGGAAGGCCGCGCGGGCGTGCGATGGCAGCCGATGAGGCTTCGCCGTGAACCGGCAATGACACGGAAGGCGAGGGCTGCTGGATGGCCATCGTCACCTTGTCACAGGCTCTTGTGCAGTGTGCTCGGCGCCGCTCCGTTCTTCCCCCCACGCGTGGGATGGCAGAAGCCGTACCACCGAGCCGCTGTAGCTCCATGTCAGAAACCTCGTCACCATCCGCAGCAACCACAGGGGCTCAAGGAATGGTTGGCCAAGACACTGTCGTACCGGAGAGACCTCCCAGAAGGGCCTCCCATTGGCGCAGAAACCCCATTTCGACGTCTCTCCGGTTTCACTTCAGGAGCTCGCGGACAAGGCGGCCCAGGCCGCGCAAGCTTGACCTACAGAAGCCTTAGCTTGCCACCGTTCTCCCTCAGCCATCGCCTTGGTCCCTCAACGTCTCCCACCATCCCCCGGACGATCAGCCAGAACCTCTGCGAGTGCTTCCGCTCCGCGAGGTGGGCGACCTCGTGGGCGACCACGTACGTGAGCACCTCTGGCGGCGCCATCACGAGACGCCAGTTGAAGGACAGGTTGCCCTGACGGGAGCAACTGCCCCAGCGGGTCCGCTGATCCATGATGTAGACCCGACCGCGCTCACGTTCGCCGCAGAGGGCCTCCAGCTCGGCCTCGATGTGACGGCGGGCCTGCTGTCGAAGCCAACGGTTCAGGAGCGGCAGCCCTGCATCGCCTGCCCGCAGGCGAAGCTGGATAGACTGTCCGGACATCGACACTCGGCGGCGTTCGCCCTCCTCGGGGTGGACGATGCTGAGAGCATGCAGGGTTCCGCGGTACAGGATTGTCTGACCGTCCTGGGGTTCGCCCTCCGGCCGCCATACCGGAGCCGATCGGAAGTACGCTAGTTGCCTCTCGATCCATGTCCGCTTGCCGACAAGCAGATCGGGCAGTAGGTCCGCATCGTATGCCTCGGGGATGACCACGACAAGACCCTCGGTGGCGTTCACCTTGAGTCGGACGTTCCTGGCCCGGTTGCTCCGCCGGACCTCGTACTTCACGTCGTGACCGCCCAGTCGCACTACCGGCATCCTCGTTGCCCCTAGCTCACGTCCGCGTAGTGCTGGACGGCGTAGTCGACGGCGGCGTTCTTGAAGCCGCCCGGAAACAGGTTCAGCTCACGGTAGTCGTGGAGCAGCAGGCGTGCGATCTCCTGGCCCACCCGCTGGCAGGCGGCGGTGCTGTCGGTCCAGCCGGCGAACGCGTTGGCTTGCACGAAGCTCGCGATGTCCTGGGCCAGGGACTTGCATCGCTCGGGATCGGCGTCGGGTGCGAGCTCGAGGGCCTGTCGCATGATGGCCAACTCGCCGGGGGAGACCCCCTCCCGTTCGGGGGCCGCGATCGTCTCCACCACGTCCTGGATGAGGTTCCTATACTCCAGCATCAACTGGATCCCATGCAGCATCCCTTCACGCTTGGCCTTGAGGATCCGCTCCAGTCGCTCGCTCAGCCTCTCGTAGGCCGGATCGGTGCCGCGACGTATCTGGATCTCCCTGGCCACGGCCTGTTCCATCTCGGCAGCCTTATCGTCGGGGTCCCCCTCCAGGTCGTGGATGAGGACCAGGTAGTTCTCATCGATCCGGTATAAGGGCAGGTCCCGTTGTACGTCGAGGATATGGGTGTGCTCCAGTATGAGCTCCCTCGTCTTGGCCCCGTACGCTGCCAGGTTCGTCGTGTCCTCACGCTTGAACCGCTTGACGTAGGCCATGTAGAAATCGCACAGCCAAGCGTAGCTGTGCCGGTAGGCGTAGAGGTCCGGGTCCGGCATGATCGCTTCCCAAAGGGCCTGTGTCTGCCGGAACCGCCGCTCGAACTCCGCTTGCCGCTCCGGAGGGCTCTCCAGCCTCCTGAGGCAGGCCAGCAGGCACTGCACGCTGTCCTCCAGCTCGATCCCGGCGAAGTAGGACAGTGCCTCCGCGAGCGCCACCGGGAACTGCTCCTTGAGGGCGTCCCAGTCGAAGACGGCATCCTCGATCTCGGCCTCGTCGTAGTTCAGGGCGACCTGCAGGTTCTGGAAGACGCCGAAGTAGTCGACGACAACGCCGTTCTTTTTGCCCTCATGCGGGCGGTTCGTCCGGGCGATGGCCTGCAGTAGGCTGTGGTCCCGCAGTGGCTTGTCCAGGTACATGACCTGCTCGATCGGCGCGTCGAAGCCCGTCAGCAGCATGTCGCAGACGATCAGCAGTTGTGGCATCTCGCCGGGCTTCTTGAACTCCCGAATGACCGCCTCTTGGCCGGCCTTGCCGCGATGGTGCTCCCGCAGCAGGGCCTCGTCGTTCTGGCCCTCCGAGATCACCACGGTTGACGCCTCCGGCGGCAGGTGCTTGTCCAGCTCCTTCTTGACCAGGGCACAGGCCTCGCGGTCCACGCAGACGATCTGCCCCTTGAAGCCGTTGGGCTCCACGTGCTCCCGAAAGTGCTGGGCGATGTCCTCCGCTATCGACGCCACGCGTTCGGGGCTCTTCATGAGCAGCTTGAGGCGGGCGTTTTCCTTCTGGAGCCGCGTTCGCTCGGCCTCGCTGAAGTGCTCAAAGGTCTCCTCGAAGGCCGCATCCAGCAGCTCCCGCTCGATCCTCCAGCGGGCATCCCGTGGTTGGTAGTAGACGGGCACCGTCGCCTTGTCCGCGATGGCCTGGCGGATGCTGTAGATGTCGAGGTACCGTTCCTGCTTGCCCTCCACGATCGGCCCGAAGTTGCGGAAGGTGTTCAGGTGGTCGCGGTCGATCGGCGTGCCCGTGAAGCCGAACCGCTTGGCCCTCGGCATCACCCGCTGGCACTCGAGGCCGCACAGTCCCTCCTGGCTGCGGTGCGACTCATCGGCCAGCACGATGATGTTGCTCCGGTCGGTCGCCACGTCCCCGAGTTCCTGGAACTTCTGGATGGTGGTGACAAAGACGCCTCGCTTGCCGCTCTCGATGATCTGCCACAGGTCGGCGATCGAGAAAGCCCGGTCCACGTTCGGGAAGTCCACGGCCTCGAAGGTGCCGGTGATCTGCGTGTCGAGGTCCACCCGGTCGACGATGATGAACACCGTCGGCTGCTGCAGAGAGGGGTGGCGGCGAAGCTTCTGGGCGGTGAAGATCATGGTCAGGCTCTTGCCCGAGCCCTGCGTGTGCCAGACCAGGCCCCGATCGTGTTCTCCCCCGGTGACCCGGTCCACAATCTTGTTGGCGGCCCGGAACTGCTGGTAGCGGGCGACCTTCTTCACCGTGCGGTTGTCACGGGTCTCGAAGACCCAGAAGTGGGCCAGCATGTCCAGCAGGTTGTCGGGCGACAGGAGCCCCGTAACCCCGACCTGCATCTCGCAGGCCTTGGGCGGCAGACTACGCGGCCAAGCGTCCTTCCACTCTGCCCAGTACTCCGGCGGGGCGTTTGTCGCTCCGTAGCGGAACTTGAGGCCGTCCGCCGCCACGTTCAGCAGGTTGGAGGCGAGCAACTGCGGGGCTTCCTCCTGGTAGCGCACGAACTGCTTCACCGCCTCCAGCCAGTCGTCATGGGCCGTCGGTGACTTCGCCTCGATCAGCACCAGGGGGATGCCGTTGACCAGCAGCGTCAGGTCGGCGCGGATGGTCTTCGTGCCACGTACCTGATACTGCCGGGCCACACAGAGGTCGTTGTTGCCGATGTCCTCGAAGTCCACCAGCCGCACGGTCTGAGTGGGCGCACCGGGGCGAAGCTGCAGTCGGGCACCGTCCTGCAGGAGAGCCAGGAAGTTGCTGTTGGCCAGAAGCCAGTCGGGGGTGTGGTGGAAGGGACGGAGTATCTGGTCGATGACGGCCAGGGCATCTTCGCTCGTTTCGATGACGCCGAGGTTCAGCCGCAGGAGGGCGTCCACGAGGATCGGCTCCACGAAGGGGTCGGCGAGTGGGCGGGCATACCCGCGCATCTCCTTGGGTGTGCGAAAGGTCCAGCCCAGTTCGACAAGCCACTCGACGACCTGCAACTCGACGCAGTTGAGTTCAGAGAAGCTCATGTCGTCCCCCATCTCAGCAGACGTTCGTCGCACTCGTCTGCGGGCAGCCGGGCGCCCTGTTCCCTGATGGTTGTCAGTGCCCGCGCCGCCGCCCGCACCGCCAGCAACCTCCTCGCCACCAGCTCATCGAGGACCCACAGCAGACCGTGGACTTCCAACTGCTGCCCCTGCGCGGCCTCACGCAACTGGCGGTCACCTGTCAGCAGGCCCCATCCCTGCTCGATCGCCAGCAGAAGGGCGTATAGGTCCGCATCACTCGGATGCTTGTACCGGCTGCGTAGCTCGAGAAGGGCGGCACCCGACTCGGGTCCGGCGGAATGGCTGAGGAGGCCCTGGTCGAGGAGGCGGCCCGCCAGGTCCGGCCCGAGTTCGTCCACGACGGTGTCTGGACTGACGAACTCGTACCCGAGGGCGAAGACCAGGGCGGTCAACCCCCCGTTGTCCAGATCGATCCAGACGTTGGCATCGGTGACGAGGCTCAGACTCCGGCCACCTCCGGCTTCGGCCACCCCATCTCTCCTCGCAGCTCGATCAGAGACGTGTTCAGGAGGTCAGCGGCGCGGGAGACAGAGATGATGTCCTCTGCCACCGCTCGTTCGACCAGCCGCTCGAACCGCTGAGTCTGCTCGGGCCTGACCTGCTCTCCTGGCTCGCGCTTGCTCCAGCCGCTCGCCCGAAACCGCCGGGCGATGATCTGGTACTGGTTGGCAGAGATGATGTCCAGGTCTGCGAGGCGATGGAACCACGCTGCCATGCTCAGACCCCACTTGTGCTTCAGGGAGTGGATCTCCTTGAACTCGATCCGCCCCCGGTGGCTACCCACCTCTCGACGGACCGCCTCAGCCGGCACAAGGAACGCCCCGGCGAAGCGATGGCAGGCCTTCTCCGCGTCCACGTCTTCGGCCATGTGCTTTTCCAGCAGTAGGTGGCCCAACTCGTGGGCCAGCGTGAACCTCTGACGGTCACCGGGCAAGCCGTCGCCCTTTCGGCAAGCCACCACAGGGATCGTCTCATTCGCCCAGCACGAGTACCCGTCGAACTTCTCGTCCACGTCCTCGAGGAGGATGACCTTGACGCCGTGGTCCTCCAGCGTCTCGCACAGGTTCGCTATGGGGTCATGCCCGAGGCCCCAGTCACGCCGCAGGCCCTCCGCCCACTGTTCCGCCTCCTCGACACTCTTCAGCGTCCCGCTGCACGACTCGGGCCACTCGAACACCGGCATCCTGTCCGGCTCGAATACGTCCTCGGCCGCGAGGTACCGCTCCAGGAACTCCCTGATCCGGCCCTCGATCATCCCCTGGGCCTTCTTCGTGACTTTGCTGTGCTTGCGGAAGGCCGGGCACTGCACCTCCACCTGCAGTGGCCGCAGGAAGTAGCCGACCTTCACCCCGAGGGCCTTGCCCAGCCGTAGGAGCATGTCCGAGCCGGGCAGAACCTGACTGTTCTCATACTTCGAAAGGGCCATTGCCGACACGTCCACACGCTCCGCCAGCTCTCTGAGGCTCAACCCCGCAGCGAGGCGAGCCTGCTTGATCCGCTCACCCATCGACTGCATGGTATAGCTCCCCTTTCTCGATTGTCTTGGTTTACATTATAGCCTTGACGGTGACGCGTGTAAACCGTAGACTCACGAGGAAGCCCAAGCGAAGGAGGTGAGAGCAGATGGCAAAGAACGCCCCCACCGGCGATGGACATCGCCACGGAGCCGTCTCGCGACGCTCCCAGTTCGAGCTGCCAAGTGGACTGTGGGCGAAGCGAGGTACGCAAACGGGCCGCATCGTGGACGTGAAGACGTCCGGCGGCCCGTTCAAGGGAGTGCGACGTGAGAAGTAGCAATCATCTCGTCGCCTCAGGCTGCGGGGACGCCGGCACGTCCCCGCAGTTCAATCTTTCGACGGCGGCCCTGCTACACCTTCACCCGCACCTTCCCCGTCAGCAACTGCTGCATCAGGCCACGCTTGAGGGCCTGCAAGCCGGTGAGTTCTTGCTGGGTGACGGTGACGGCAGTGCCGGCCGCCTCGAGCCGGGCAGCGATATCGTGTTGCTCAATGAGAGGCGGAAGACGCACTGGTATCTCTTTGAGCACCGGAGCCTGGATTGTCTGGATTGTGGTCGCGGAAGATGCAGCCTGCAACCGCTGCTGGAACTCCGCTCCGAGCATCACGTGCTTGAGCCACAGCGGATCCACTCGCCGTCTGTCCGGCGACAGACGGATCAGGTTGGCCGTCATGTTGGCTCCGCTCAGGCAGCCGTGCACGTACCCGATCTTCCCCATCGTCCCCCGAACCGAGAGCACGAAGTCCCCCTCCTGCAGGACTGTTCGGGGGAACCGGGCGGATGTCTGTGGGGAGATGCGGCGGTATTCCGCGAAGTCATTGCTCAAACGACCATCCTCGCCGATGAGTTCGCCCCGGACCTCTGGCACGCCGGAGGCGACGTAGTCTATGTTGTAGTAGGTGGGGTATCGGTAGACTTCGTCACAGAGCTCTCCAAGCGTCGCGACACACCAGTTGGACGGGAGATGCCCCAAGTCCGTCTCCACGAACTCCGTGTGCCCGATCCCCTTGGTCAGCAGCTCCTGCATCATCCCCCGCTTGACTTCCCGCAGGGCGGCGATCACCGCCTCCGTCCGCTCGACCGCCTCGTCCACCGACCGCAGGACCGCCGCGATCTTCCGCTGTTCCGCGGGCGGGGGAAGGGCGATCTCGATCCGAGCGAACGAGTGACCGTCAACGCTCTGCACGGTGGTACCGGTCTTCACTGCTGTGCGGAGGATGTTGGTCGTGTTGGCCTGCAGTGCATAGAAGACGAAGTCACTGCAGTGGGCAGCGTCCGTGGAAAGCACCTTGATGTCCTGGTTGACGGCGTAAGGCACTGAGCACCTGGTGATCGGGAACGTGTGCCGTAGGATGCCGCTGCGAAAGACCACTGCCACATCACTCGGCTGGTAGAGTCGCAGCCCTCTGCTGGTCAGGCCGACCTCTGTTATGTGGTCTTCGGTGTCCTGTATCTGCGAGGCACTGAAGTCTTTGGGAGTCAGCCAAGGGATGGAGCCTCCCCAGTAGTCCGGCTGCGACTTGCTCGGGGTGCCGCCGCCTCGCCAGACACCCAAATCCCCAACTCGTGCGGTCGTCCAGCCTTCCGGCAAAGCAGCCTCTGTCATAGCCCCAACTCCTCAAGGTAGCCCCGCAACGTCTTCATGGCTTCCTCGCGGGCTGCCTCCGCCTCGCCCAGGGCCGCCACCGCTGCCGGCATGTCCACCGGCTCCTCCGGCTCGAAGGTGTCCACGTACCGGGGGATGTTCAGGTTGTAGTCGTTCTCGGCGATCTCGTCCATCGCCACCAGGCGGCAGTAACGCTCCTCGTCCTGCCCCGCCTCAAAGGCCGCCACGATGCGGTCCACATCCTGCGGCCGCAGGCGGTTCTGGTTCGAGAGTTCCTCGTAGTCCTTGGCGGCGTAGATGAACAGCACCTTGCCCCGTCGCTCCTGTGGCTTGCAGCGGTTGAAGAACAGCAGGCAGCCGGGGATGGTGTTGCCGTAGAAGAGGTTGGACGGTAGTCCGACCACCGCCTCAAGGAGGTCCTCCTTCAGCATCGCCCGCCGGATCTTGCCCTCGGCGTTGCCTCGGAACAGCACGCCCTGGCTGCAGACTACCCCCGCTCGGCCGGTCTCGTTCATGCTGGCGACGATGTGCTGGAGGAAGGCGAAGTCGCCATTCTTGCTTGGCGGCATGCCGTACCGCATCCGCCCGAAGGGATCCTCCTTGAGCCGCTCGTGGCCCCAGTTCGCATCGGAGAAGGGGAAGTTGGCGATGACCACATCAAAGGTGTCGATCTGTCCTTCGCCGCGAGTGAACTGCGGATCGGTGAGCGTGGAGGCCCCGCCCCGAATCTCGGCCTCCAGGTCGTGCAGGACCATGTTCATGCGGGCGATGGCCCAGGTGTTCCAGTTCCGCTCCTGCCCGAAGAGCTTCATCTTCCGAGCCCCGTCCGGCCCGTCCTGCCGCCGCACGTGCTCGGCGCTGTAGACCAGCATCCCACCCGAGCCGCAGGTGGGGTCATAGACTCGAGCTGTGGGGGAGGGCTTGAGGATGCGAACCAGTACCTGGACGACCTCACGGGGGGTGTAGAACTCTCCGCCCTTCGCGCCGGCGTCATCGGCGAACTTGAGGATCAGGTACTCGTAGGCCCGCCCCAGCACGTCCACATCCACGTTGTCGTTGGAGAGGTTGTGCGTGCTGAACTCCTGGACAAGATCGTGCAGCACCTCGTTGCCGATGCGGGGCTTCTGGATCCCGCTATCGTTGACGGTGGCGTTCCAGTCGACCGCCCGGAAGACAGCATCGAGTTGGGGGTTGGCAGAGCCGACCTCGCCCATCACATGATTGAGCTTCTGCCCAAGCTGATGGGTGGGCGTGCTGACGATGTCTTGCCAGAAGCATCCCGCCGGGATGCTGATGCGGTGCTGGTGGAAATCGGGGTCGTTCCGGATGGCCTTCCGCATCGCGGCCGTTAGCTCTGTCGTCCCCGACTGCATCTTGCGCACGGCCTGTTCGGCCTCGCATTCCCACTGGTCGGCGAGACGCTTGTAGAACATCAGGGTCAGGATGTAGTCCTTGAAGTCCTGGGAGTCGATGGAGCCCCTGAGCTTGTTTGCACAAGACCACAGGTGCGTCTCTAGTTGCTGCTGAGTTAGCATGAGTCAGTGAGTCCCTACCGTCTGATCAGATGATGGGTGCCTGCCGATGGCACACGGCCACCGGGGTGTGAGTTGTCGACACAAGGTACAGGGGCTGATGCTGAGGGCACTGTCCTGGCCAGGAGCCCTGAAGCCGTGGATCACATATCGGGATCGAATAGAGCCATCTGCTTCTGGGGCTGAGCCGTCTTTCGCGGCTTCCTGTCACGGGGGAGTTGGCTGTCTGCGAGCTTCCGCACGAATCGCCCCTGAGCATCGGTGAATGACCTGTACTCGATGTCGTAGCTGCCGGACTCGGTCTTCTTGCCGTGCCCCTGTCGGACCAACTCCTCCAGAGCGTCCCGGACCCACTGCTTCCGTGGGATGGTCCTGCAGTTCTGGCCTGCGGGCGGCAGACAGCGGGTCAGCCTTGACTGCAGGTCCCTCGCGATGGCATCGTCAGTCACGACCACGTGCGGCGACCTCTTCTTCTCTCGGCTCTCCTTGTACTGGGCGACTGTGATGAGGGACGGGAGCACCTCGTTCCAGATGACCGCCATCATGTAAGGTAGGGGTGGCGGGGAGTCATAGAAGTGCAACTGGTAGCGGGTGATCAGATAGTCGAGCTTGATGGTCAGCACCCGCCGCAGTTCCTCATCCAGTTCCGGGTCGGTTAGCCTCCCGTAGCAGCGTTCGAGACTTATCTGCTCTTCCAGATCGCGGGCCCGTTGGAAGGCGACGACGGCAAAATCCCGCTCGAACTGCAGATCACCCGCCTCGATATGTTCACTCAGGTAGTCGACCACATCGACCTTGCGGGTATGATGCACTAAGACCGTGAGGCAGTGACTCGGCAGCGGTTGCTGTGTCTGCGGCCAGCCACTCAAGCTGTCATCGTACTTCCGCATCTGCTTCTGGAGATCATCGCCCCAGTGATCCGGGTTCCTGGGGATGGTCCGTTTTACCTCGGCGACGCTGCCCCACTTGCCGCCGATGCCGACGACAATATCGGGCGTCACCGCATTGCTGGGGCATACCGCGTTCTCCTTGGAGGTCTTCAGTTTTGGCCCGATGGCGACTAGGCTGTCTGGTACGAAGTCATCCGTGTTTGGGTCCCAGAGGGCAGCATGGGCAAAGGCGAAGATCGCTTGAACGGTTGACTGGTAGTTATCGATCTCAATGTGCTTGGCCTTGGCCAGTTGATCCAGCTTGGCCTGGCGTTCCTCAGTCATGGGCTATCAACTCCCCCTCCCTGAACTGGTCCAACACGTGGCCGATCAGCCTTCCGAAGGCGGACGCTGATGCCCTGGCACCGGGCAGGATGGTGATCTCCTCGGCATCGACCACCCACACGGCGAAACTCGAACCGTCGAGGTGGTCGACCAGGCTCACGTGGAGATAGGGGTTGCCATGATAGACCGACAGAGACGAGTCGGGCAGCTTTCGGAGCTGACGGACTAGGAACTTCGCGGCTGCAACGTCCCGGAAGACTGGTTCGCCGTAGCGGATCTTCAGCGGGCGTAGGGGGAACTCGTATGAGTTGCCGCGGTCGCGGCCCTGCAGTGTCTCCTTCTCTTGGCTCAGGATCGCCGCCGACCGCAGGACTACCTGTTCCCAGACAACCGGCACAGCCGACGTTGCGGTGACAACCGCGTCCCGTCCGAGAGACCCCGCCGCCTCGCAGAATCCGGCTTCGCCTTCGTCCCAGTCGAAGCTGAAGCCGATACGTCGTACCCAACCCTTCGTCTCCGCCAGGTATAGAGACGCGTTCTCCAGCGTCCGCTGCGTCCACTTGCGATCTGACTCCCACGCACCATCTTCCGCTGCCGCATCGATCGGGGCTCGGTATGAACACCCCCGTACCACAAAGCCCGAACAGCAGTTGTCTGCAGCCACGCCCTCAAGCACCTCAAACACCATGCTCGTGTCGAGGAAGCCCCTGCCCACACTCGGGTACTCTTCCCGGAGGAAGGTTTGGTGCAGTCGTCTGAAAACACCGCTGCCGGCGGCCGAACTGAGGATACAGCAACCACCATAGATCGTCACGAAGAGCACGGGAGCATCGTGGACAGATGGGGCATCAAGCGGAAGCCCCGCAGCCCCCTGATCACTCTCGGGTCTGCCGACGGCTAGGGCCAAGTACGGGTCACCCAACAGCACCCGCCACTCGTCCCAGTGCCACGTTCGGTCAGTCGAAAGGGCAGCCTGATCCAGGTCCGCCGGCATGACGGCGAACCTGGCCGATGTCCTACCCCCTACGACGGCGTCGAGGGCGCCAAGCATGGAAGACACGTCGTGGACGTCGCGGAACCGCTCCGGGATGAGAGCCATCTGCACCGCCCTCCCACCGTTGCCTAGAGCCCTACAACGGTAGCATGACCGTACTTCTGGTGGAAGATCCCACTGTTCGCCTTGTTGGTCGTTCTCTCCTCTTCCTCTGAGACCAGCAATAGGGTACCTGACAGCCCCAACGGTGAAGCTCCTTCGCGTAGCATCTGCAGCCGCCGCCCTCAGGCTGTGACGATCGCATTACCTGTGGCCTTCTGCCTCACCACAATATGGCGTCCATCAGCCAAGATGAAGAGGTCGTCAACTCCTCCATGGCGAAGACGCATCGGTCGGTCACGTTCGCGGTGCGGTAGGAGCGCCTCGATGGAGGCGCGGCCTCTTGACCCATACATCACAACGCCGGGGGGATGTCAGTTGGCCCAAGAGTACTCGCTGAGGACGTTTCTGAGGAAGGCACCCAATGCGCTTCTGCAGAGCTACCTGACTGAGCGGTTGGGGATAGAGATCCCGTGGCACAGGCTGTCTGAGACGAGCGTCGATGAGATCATCACCGCAATCGAGAACGCCCCGGAGGCGAGCAGACGGCAAGCCGAGAATGCCTTCCGCGACATTCACGATATGGCCGACGGGAACGGCCGTCGGCTGTTCATCGAGGAGGGGCGCGACAGTCACCACAACGTCGAGCTCGCCGATATCCTGGACGCAAAGAGCGGTCATCTTGAGTGTGCGTTCTGGGTGTTCCTGACGCATCCTGCCATCTTCAACGTAGCGAGACGGTTCCACGAAGCGGATGCATTGCCCCGCCCCCGCAAACGGGACCGCCTGCCGAGTGCTGAGCCCAACACGGACAGCGAGACGGCGTGCCGTCTCGGAACAGCGATCTCCGGGTACTACTCCCATAGCGAAGGGCGAGGATACCTGTGTGAGGTCGAGCACTACCGACGCCAATACAGGCTGTACTGGTTTGCCTACCTGTCAGACTACGCCCAGAGCAACCTCACCTTCAACGACGACCAACAACTGGAGGCACGGACGCAACGGCCAGCCTTCCAGATCGTCTTTGTCTACGACCCGAGAGAACGGTCGCTCGAGATCACCCTGAAGGGCGACAAGAGACGCCTGCTTGACCTTCAGTGCATCTTCGGCAATGTGGTCTTGGGAGTGGACCTGCGCCAGGAGGATCCGTCGCGCGTCGTCTACGACTTGGCGCCGCTCATTCGCCGGGATTTCCCCTTTGATCTTGAGCCCGACGATGGGGTGGACGTCGTTAGCGTCAAACGACTTCGCCTGCGGGTAATTGGCGCAGACAACGAGCGGATCACGCTGGAGGCCGCGACCAAGGGCAACCGGAACGCTGTCTACGACTTGCTGGATAGGGTGGTCGCAAGCAAGCAACTGCCGTCTGGCCTGATGCAGGTGACCTCGGTGACGCTGTCCCTTGCTTTCAGAGCGCAGGGGCAAGAGCCGGCCCGGACAGTGACCCTTCACGTTTCCACCCCAGACTCATGCTCCCTGAAGCACGACCCGCGCCACGACCATGTCAGGGATCTGCTCAAGAGGTGGGGGATTGATGTCTCGGGACGCCCTGAAGACGATCCTGCTGATGCTCGACGCCCGGTGCAGTTCACTAATCGGGTCTGACGATGTGGCAGACTGGGGTCCCGGCGAACTCGAGGCCCTCCTCACTGCTGGCCTGTTGCGTCCAGCCGGCATGGCAAATGCGGTTGAGTGCGAGTGTGAGGCAGGTGGGCTCGAGGATGTCATCTTCGTGGACGGCGCGGAGGGAGAGGGACTGCGGGCCTACATCGTCTGCCGTGAGGGCAGCCTGGGACGTGTGAAGGTGCCTCTGGAGCGCCTGAGACGGTGGAGAACGGACCCCGCTGGTCTGGCCCGCTATCTGGCTGCCCAGTTCGACGAAGGGACGAGGGTGGACGAGTGCGTGCCTGAGCGTTTGTGGTGGCTCGGCAGACCGATCGTGGGGAACAAGCGGTGCGACCTGTTCCTTGCCCGCGGCGCCACATGGGGCGATGCGGACGAAGTCTTTGGAGCGCCAGGAGCAGCGACCGGCTGTACCAGAGCCGTGGTGCTGGTGCCGCGGCAACTGCCCACTGGCGCTCTTTTCACTCCCAGCACGCAGGTGGTCTGCTTGGGACGTGTGTTGTCTCTTGGGGACGGCGCACTGCGTGTGGACGTGAGCGTGGTACAGGATGCCATGGCGGCCGAGCAGGTCGCGGCACCACTTGGTCGCCAGCCCGTTCTTGTTATCGACGGGGTGTCGGTTGAGTACCGGAACCAAAGGGTGATGCTGAGCTCACTGCCATTGCAGCTCCTCAAGGCCCTGGCCCACAAGCCTGGAGCCCTGTTGTCTCACTTCGAGCTGGCTGAGGCCGTCTGGGGGGATGCGGGGACGCAGTACCTTGACCAGCTCAGAGGCCACGTGAAGACGGTAAACGACGCCTTCATCAAGGCAGGCAGCACCACGAGACTGATCAGGCCCAAGAAAGGAACCGGTTACCTCCTCGACCTGGGCGCCGAGCAGGTGTCATGCGACTAGTCACCGACACTCCGCCGTCCCCTCGGTTAGCAAGCCCACTCCCTCCCAAGCACTTCGTCAGCCCCCAACAGACAAACAACGAATAACGAACGGTCCTCCGACGCACGCCTCGGCGCGTTCCGCTATTCTACCTCTGTCACCGACCGAACCACAGGGAAGACGGAGTGGAGCCGTGCAGCGGGATATGGCAACGGCGTTCAGCAGCGACACCCAACGCTTCTGGCAGCAGCGTGGTGTCAAAGCTGTTTCCCCGGAGGACGCTCGCGAGGCGATCCGCAATGTGGCGGCCTTCGTCGACTTGCTGGCACTGTGGGACAAAGGTGTCGCGGA
Source organism: Armatimonadia bacterium (assembly GCA_039679385.1). Classification (NCBI taxonomy): domain Bacteria; kingdom Bacillati; phylum Armatimonadota; class Armatimonadia; species Armatimonadia bacterium. The sequence goes on from JBDKVB010000091.1 coordinate 34,936, forward strand.
CGAGTCAGAGCGACAGGCGGAATAACGAGAGTGGGTGCAACGATGACAGGGAGACAGACGAAGTGGGCGATGGTACCAGGGGAACTGAAGCGCGAACGGCGGTGGGTCTGCTGGGTCTACGAAGACCGCAATGCGAAGCGGACCAAAGTGCCCGTCGTGGCGGCAAGGCTCTTCCGTGCAGATGGCGGGCCGCGCCGGGCATCCTGTCGGGATCCTCGCACCTGGCGCAGCTTTGCAGAGGCCGCCGCCAACGCGAACCGTTTCGAGGGCATTGGCTTCATGCTTGGCAATGGGTTTGCCGGCATCGACCTCGACCGTTCACTGAGCGCGAACCAGTCGCTCGAGCCCTGGGCAGCACCCATCCTCAGCATTGTCCAAAGCTACACGGAGGTCTCCCCGTCACAACACGGGCTCAAGATACTCTGTCGCGCCCACAAGCCCCGCGACGCTGGACCGAAGGACAGCGGCAACAGGAAGCCAGTCGAGGGCGGGGAGGTCGAGTGCTACTGGGAGCGACGCTTCTTCACGATCACCGGCCAGCACTGGGCAACAAGCCCGCTGGCAACCACCGACTGTGGCGATGCGTTTGCAGGCGTCTGGCGTCAGTACGTCAAGCCCGCAGGCCAGGACGACGGCCATCGGCAGTCAGACAGAGCCGGCGGCCTGAGCGACGCAGACCTCCTTGCGAGAGCGAGGACATCGAAGAACGGCGCCCAGTTCGTTGCGCTCTTCGATCAGGGGGACACGTCCGCGTACCGACGGACCAACGAGGACGGGACCGCCAACGATGGCGCAAGCGAAGCCGACCTTGCGCTGTGCAACCACCTCGCCTTCTGGACAGGAGGCGACGAGGCTCGCATTGACCGTCTGTTCAGGCAGTCAGCCCTCATGCGCAGCAAGTGGCTCCGCGATGACTACCGCGATGGTACGGTTCAGAAGGCCATCCGGAATGCTCGCGCGACGGTGTCGTACCGGAAGCGCTGTACCAACGAACAGCGCGGGTCGTACCAGGCTTCCGCACCCCGGGGGGGCGCCGGAGACCCCGTGAGTGCTTCGCGGCTCGCTAGCGCGGTCCTGAAAGCAGACTCCTTCGCAGTGGATGAAGGCAATGCGCTCTACTACTTCGACCATGGACGCTATCGGTCAAAGGGCGAGCGCCGCATCGCGAGCCGTGTCAAGCGCCTGCTCACGACTTGGGGGCAGAGTGACAAATGGAGCAGCCGCAAGCAGTGTGAGGTGGCCGAGTACATCCGAGTTGATGCGCCTCGTCTCTGGTCCGTGCCCCCACTGAACGTACTGAACTGCGGCAACGGCCTTCTTGACCTGGCCACGGGCGAATTCCGCGAACACGACCCGAGTTTCCTATCGCTAGTGCAGCTTCCGGTGCAGTACGACCCCGACGCCACCTGCCCCGCTTGGGAGCGCTTCGTCGAGCAGACCTTCCCCGACGACGCCCTGGGGCTGCCGTGGGAGATCGCCGCGTGGCTAATGACGCCCGACACATCCAACGAGAAAGCCCTTCTCCTGCTTGGTGAAGGGGCTAACGGCAAGTCAACCTACCTGGCGGGACTGATGGCCTTCCTCGGCAACGAGAACTGCACGAACCTCAGCCTTCAGAAGCTGGAAACTGACCGCTTCGCCGCAGCCAGGCTCGCAGGCAAGCTCGCGAACATCTGTCCTGACCTTCCCTCGGCCCACCTCGCCGGCACGAGCGTGTTCAAGGCCATCACCGGGGGAGACCGGATCGACGCTGAGCGCAAGTACGCTGAAGGCTTCTCCTTCGACTGCTATGCCCGCCTCGTCTTTAGCGCCAATCACCCTCCACAGTCTGCCGACGCTTCGCCGGCGTTTTTCCGGCGGTGGTTGTGCGTTCCCTTCGCGCGGACCTTTGAGGGGAGCGCGGCAAGGAACCGCGGCGAACTCGACGCAGAGCTTGGGGCCGCCAAGGAGCTTTCTGGAGTGCTCAATCTCGCGCTTGCCGCCCTGCCTCGCGTTAGGTCGAAGGGACTCACCGAAGCGACGTCCATGCGAGAGGCAATGGGCGACTTCCGAACGGTCACCGATCCCTTGGTGGTATGGCTTGAGAGGGAGGTGGTACGTGGGTCTAGGCTGCTGACCCCCAAACGCCAGCTGCACTCCGCGTACAACGAGGCCTGTCAGAAGGCGGGTCGTCCTGTGACCACAGAGAAGTCCTTTGGCAGCGCGTTGCGGCGTTTCATGCCAGGCGTCGAGGAAGGACAACGTACCGTTGGTGACAGGCTGCAGTGGTGCTGGGTGGGGATCGGGCTTCGCTCCGCATAGCCCCAACGGCGTTCACGCGGTTCACGGGGTTCATCACGCACATGTTCAGCGCACGCACCAGAGGGCCGATGGACACGGGGGACAGCCCTGACATGGCCAATGGTAACAGGCAACGAGACCCTGTGAACCCTGTGAACCCTGCGAACCTGGTATGTAGTCTTGCTCTGGTCAGCAACCCGGGTGTCACGCAAGCTGTGCCACAGCAAGCGGGGCAGTCGCGAGAGCGTAACACAAAGGAGGGGCCACGTGATGGGTTGGGAGACGCGCAACGGGAAGGGCAGCTACTACACTCGGAGCAGACGGGTCAAGGGCAAGGTGGTGCGTGAGTATGTGGGCACTGGCGAGGCAGCACAAGTGGCTGCCGTGAACGACGCGCGCGATCGCGCAAAGCGTCTCGAGAACGCAAGGGCGTTCGAGGCTGCGCGCGCACGGTTCGAAGTCGTGGAAGCAATGACGCAAGTCTTCAGTGCAGTGTGCGACACCGTGGCCCAGGCCGCACTGGTTGCAGCCGGTTACCACAGACACAACCGAGGCGAATGGAGGCGCAGACGAGATGGCTGACAGGCAGTCCGAGCGTGGTTCTATGCAACAGGCTCTTTTGGAGGCGGCAGCAAGGAGAGCAGAGGGTGATATCACGGCGCTCGCCGGATATGCCGACCAGATCCAGGACCTGATCTGCCGGTCAGAGGCGGGTGATGAGGAGGCGGTGTCCCGTCTACGCCAGGTCCTCACCCGGTGTCCCGAGATGTGGCACTGTTTCGGCGACTTCGGGCACGTAGCCGAGGACGCTGCCCTGAAGATGGTGTCAGGCGGGAACCTATTGCTCCGGGAGGGCTTGAGGCGCCATCTGGCAGAACTGAGACAGAAGCTTGCAGAGCCCGGGGGCTCGCCGCTGGAGGCATTGCTGATAGACCGCATAGCCCTCTGCTGGCTGCAGGCTCAGAATGCGGACATCCATGCCACGCAGATGCCCAAGGGAACAGACGGGCGTGAGGAGGACTTCCGGCAGCGCCAGCAGGACCGGGCGCACCAACGCTTCATATCGGCCTGCCGGGCTCTCGCCAACGTGAGGAGGCTACTCAGACCGCAGGTCACACAGGTGAACGTCGCAGAGCAGCAGATAAACATCGCCCAGTCAGTGGCCAACTCGGCTCAGCCGGGGCTGCTGCGGACTGACGCCGGTAGCTCCGAGGATGCCCAGCCATCGCCCTCGCTTGCAGACCCCAATGGGGTCACGAGCGACCGCGAGTGACCCGGCCCTACGCCCCCTGTGTCCAGCCTCGGCCACAAGTGGGAAGGACCCACAGGCGCGCAAGAAGAAGACCATTGTGAGCCCTGCTCGCTAGGGTAGTCAGCAGCGCTCTGCAGAGCACGACGGTCTACGTCGGCAGTCGGGGGAGCGAATGATGAAGGCGACACCTCGAAGCAGCGGCACCCCAGTCGTTATCTACGCCCGTGTCTCCAGCAGGGAGCAAGCTGATGAGGGCTTCTCCATCCCGGCTCAACTCAAACTCCTGCGCGAGTATGCCTCCGACAGAGGCTTCGACGTCGCGCAGGAGTTTGTGGACGTGGAGACGGCCAAGCAGGCGGGGAGGCCGGCCTTCGGCGAGATGGTGGAGTTCCTGCGCCGACGCCAGAAGACGTGCAGAACCTTGCTGGTCGAGAAGACTGATCGCCTCTACCGTAATCTGCGGGACTACGTCACCCTCGACGACCTGGACGTCGAGGTCCACTTTGTCAAGGAGAGCTTCGTGCTCTCTGATGACAGCCGGTCCACCGAGAAGTTCATGCACGGGATCAAGGTCCTCATGGCGAAGAACTATGTGGACAACCTCGCCGAGGAAGCCAGCAAGGGGATGAGGACAAAAGCCGAGCAGGGCACCTGGCCGTCCTCAGCACCGCTGGGGTACCTCAATGTGCGATCTGGCGACAGGCGCGGTATCGCGCTGGACCCGGAGCGGGCCGGCACCATCAGGCGCATGTTCGAGGTGTACGCGTCAGGTAACTGCAGCCTGGAGGAGATCCGCGTGCGCGCCATTGCCGAGGGGCTTATGACGAGACGCGGCAGCGCGCCGTCGAAGAGCACGATCGCGCGGGTACTGAAGAACCCCTTCTACACGGGGCAGTTCCAGTGGGGAGGGCGCACCTACACAGGGGATCACACGCCCCTGGTCTCGGCTGAGCTTTTCCATCGAGTACAGGAGGCCTTCCGCCAGGGAAACCACCCCGTCCACGAGAGCAAGCGGTCCCTCGCCTACGCTGGGCTCATCAAGTGCGAACGCTGCGGTTGTGCGGTCACGGCGGGTGTTCACAAGGGGAAGTACGTGTACTACCGCTGCACGCGCGCGCGAGGTGACTGCAGGGCTCCACTGATCCGTGAAGACAGGCTGGAGGGCCTCCTGGGCGAACTCGTGCAGCGCGTGCAGATCGACGAACAGACCATCGACTGGGTCGCTATGGCCCTCAAGGAAAGCCACCGCGACGAGAAGGAGCACCATGCAGAGCAGGTGGATCACCTACAGCGAGAACTGACGAAGATCCAGGCTCGTATGGACAGGGCATACGAGGATAAGCTCGATGGCAGGATATCCGAGGACTTCTGGCAGCGGAAGAGCAGTGAGTGGCGAGCCAGTCGACTCGAGCTGCAGGCCGCGATCGAACGGCACCAGAGAGCGGCAGAACTGTACCTTGAGGCAGGCGTGCAGGTGCTCCGCCTGGCCATGCGGGCGTACCCCCTCTGGCTCCATCAGCCCCAGACTGGGAAACGGAAGCTGCTGGATATCCTCCTCTTAAACTGCACCTTCGATGGCCAAACCCTAAGGGCCACATACAGAAAACCCTTCTGCTGGTTGGCAGAAGGGTCATTGCGTACTGTATGGCGGGGCTGACGGGACTCGAACCCGCGACCTCTGGCTTGACAGGCCAGCACTCTAAACCGACTGAGCTACAGCCCCATATTGATACTGCGGAAAGACCAAAAACGCTCGCTACTCGCTGCGAGCAGGCGATAGGTTACCATACGCCCCCGAGGCTGTCAAGCTTATTCGCGCAGTGCTCGGGCGAATTGTCTTGTGCCCCCGCAAGTGCGGCTCTATCGAACCGCCTCACGAACCTCAAGAGCCTGAACCAGGGCCGCTCGCATCACCTCAACCGGCGCCGCCTGCCCGGTCCATAGCTCCAAAGCGATGGCGCCCTGATGCACCAACATTCCGACTCCCTCGACGGTTCGCGCCCCTGCCTGTCGTGCGGCCTTGAGCAGCACCGTATCACGCGGAGTGTAGACCAGGTCGCACACGCACTGTCCCTCATGGAGCCACTCCGGAGGGATCGCCGGTGCATCGTCGACATGGGGGAACATGCCACAGGGGGTGCAGTCGATGATCACTTGCGCGTCCCGGACGGCCTGCTTAGCCTCCGGCGAATCCAGTGCCGCCACCGAAGCCTGCACCGGCGTGTTGCGACTCACCAACTCAGCCACGTCGCGAGCGCGAGCCGGAGTGCGGTTGACGACGGTGACCGCTGCAGCTCCGGCAGAAGCGACGGCATAGGCGACTGACCTCGCAGCTCCACCGGCACCTATGAAGGTGACGCGCCGGTCGCGCACCTCTTCGCCGGCCTCACGCAGCGACCGCAGGAAACCCTCACCATCAGTGTTGTGGCCGTGGAGCACGCCCTCGCGATTGACGATGGTGTTGACCGCCCCGAGAACCTGCGCGGCCCCCGAGCGTTCGTCCACCAACCGCGCCACAGCCTCCTTGTGCGGCACCGTGACGTTCAGGCCGACCAGGTTCAGCGCTCGTAGTCCCTCCAGGGCCTGCGGGATCTGTTCCGGCGCAACCTCGAAGGGCACGTAGATCCAGTTGAGGCCGAGGGCCTCGAGCGCGGCGTTCTGCATGGGAGGTGACAGGCTGTGTCTGACCGGCCAGCCGATCACGCCGACCACACGGGTTGTGCCGTCCACTTCGGTAAGCAGACGCATGGGTGGATGCCTCGGAGGTGGTGGAGCCTGTGGTGTGGAGTTTCAGGACCCCTCGGGCAGGAGCCCCATCCTGCGGAAGCGGCGAAGGAGGAGCCGCTCCACGGCTCGTGAAGGCTTGGTCCCGAAGAACTCGCGCTTCTGCAGCGGCTGAACCCAGACGGTGAACAGCCCCAGTCGGTTGCCGCCGAGAACGTCGGTCATGATCTGGTCGCCGATCATCGCCGTCCGGCTGCGGTCGACGCCGAGGAGCTGAAGCGCTGCCAGTATCCCGCCCGGGAAGGGCTTGCGGCCAAGTCCCCACCGACCCACGGCCGGGATCGCCAGGCGGTCGGCCACACGGTTCAGACGACGTGGGTGGATGCTGTTGGAGACCATGCACACCTTGAAGCGTGCGGTCGCCTGCTGCACCCACTCCTCGCAACCGGGAGCCGGTTCCTCGCTGTGCCAGGGGCACACGGTGTTGTCCAGATCCAGGAGCAGCGCCTCAAGTCCGTGGGTGGCGAGGTCGTCTAGACTAAGGTCCTGTAACCGGCGGACTACCAGCTTGGGCGTTAGGTTTGACAGCACGGTCCGACCCTCCGCGTGCAGAGCTTTCAGCGCGCGCCTTGGCGGCGAGATGCTCCTGGTAGGTGGTTGAAAAGGTGTGCGTCCCGTCCCCGTTGGAGACGAAGTACAGCGCCGAGGTCTTCTGCGGATACACAGCGGCCTTGAGCGAGGCGTCACCCGGGTTGCAGATGGGGCCCGGCGGCAGGCCACGGTTGATGTAGGTGTTGTAGGGAGAGGGTGTCCGGATATCCCTATAGGTAAGCCGGGCCTTGTGCTGCGGCAGGATGTACTCGACGGTTGCGCAAGACTCCAGCTTCATGCCGCGGCTGATGCGGTTGAGGAAGACCTGGGCGATGATCGGACGCTCGGCGTCCTTGACGGCCTCCCGCTCAACGATGGAGGCCAGAGTCACCAGCTCATGCGGCGTCAGTCGACGCGTCTTGATGGGGTCCTCATACCTGCGGACGAAGCGGGTGAAGAACTCGCGGAACATAACCGCGACGATCTGGTCCGCCTTGGAGCCCGCCTCGAACTGATAGGTAGCGGGGAAGAGGTAACCCTCCGCCGACTTGGTGGGGAGGCCTATGCCGGTTGCCTGGCGGTAGGCGTCGGCAGTCGCCGCAGCCCTGATCTCCTTCGCCCTGGGCAGCCACTGGCCGCCCTCAACCTTCCCTGCCTTCTCGATGCGGTCGGCGATCTGAGCGATAGTGAGGCCTTCGGGAAGGGTGACCTTGATAGTCCAGGTCTCGTGGTTACCGAGCTGCCTGGCGATCTCCTCGGCGTTCTTGCCGGGCTCGATCCGGTACAGACCGGGCCGAAGCTTGCTCTCGATGCCGAGGCCGCGCATCGTGCGCTTGAACTGCCAGGAGCTGCGGATGATGCCCTTCTTGGCCAACTGCTCCGCCACCGGCCCGGCCTTGGCGCCCTCCTTGATCTCGAAGAGCATGAACTTGTCGCCCGGCCAGTGGCTCGGAGGCGCAAGCAGATAGCGCTGCACTCGCGGGGCGATCACCCCGAAGCCGCAGACGATGAGGATAACCAGGACAGCGAAGGCCAGCAGAAGGCGTTTCATCGGACGAACTCGACCTCAAAGCACGACTTACCGCGTTGGTGTAGTCGCCGCTGCTGTGACCGACGAGGCCACAGATCAGGGCAGGGAGTCCAGGTAGCTTTGCAGGATCAGGGCGGCTGCGACCTGATCGATCTTGCGGCGACGCTCCATCCGAGAGACGTCGGCCCCGATCATGGTGCGCTCGGCGATGGCGGTCGTCATGCGCTCGTCCCACTCGACGATGGGCAGCGCCGTGCACTCGCGAAGCAGGGCGATGAACTCCTCGATCTTGTGGGCCGCTATCTCGCGCTCGCCCCGAAGACTCACGGGCATGCCGACCACGATTCGCTCGGCCTCGTACTCAGTCGCCATCTCGGCCAGACGCGCAGCATCGGCAGCGGCGTCCTCTGAACGAAGAACAACCCCTGCAGGAGAGGCGATGGTTCCCAGAGGATCGCTCACCGCGACGCCGACGCGCTTCGTTCCGATGTCATAGGCAATGGTACGCATGGCAGGACCCGTCGTTTGCACAGTTGGGACAAGCCGCACGCGGACCCGGTTGGACGGACCGTGTGCGGCCTGGAAGTTACTTGAGTTGCCCCTTGAGAACCTCGGCTGCAGTGGCGAGAGCATCCTCGAGCTTGTCAGGCTGCGTGCCGCCGGCCTGGGCGAAGTTCGGTCGGCCGCCGCCGCCGCCACCACAGGCAGTGGCAACGGCCTTGATGAGGTTACCGGCGTGCGCGCCCTTCTTCACCAGGGGATCGGCGACCTTGCACACGAGGCTGACCTTGCCATCGTCCGAGGAGCCAAGGACCGCAATGCCTTCTCCGAGCTTCTCGACGATCATGTCGGCCAGCGATGCCAGGGCGTCGCGGTCGGCGCCGGGGATCTGTGCCGCCACCAGGCGGACTCCACAGACCTCGGCAGCAGCGGAGACCAGGTCATCAAGGTTCGTCGCTGCCGACATCTCGCGGGCGGCTTTGAGCTGTGCCTGCAGTTCGCCGATGCGCTTGTGCAGACCCTCAAGGCGGTCCGAGATCTCCTCGGGCTTGCAGTTCAGCGACGCGGCCACCTGGTCGAGAGCCGCCTCACGAAGGCGACCAAGAGCCAGGGCGCCTCGTCCCGTCACGGCCTCGATACGGCGAACCCCGGCCGCCACACTACCCTCGTGCACCACGCGGAAGATGCCGATCTGACCGGTGCGATCGCAGTGCGTTCCACCGCAGAGCTCGAAGCTGACGTCCTCGACACGGACGGCACGGACGATGTCTCCGTACTTCTCACCGAAGAGGGCCATGGCACCCATCTGCTTGGCCTCGTCGATGGGCATCTCCCTGGAGCAGACCTCTGCGTCCTGCATGATCCAGGAGTTCACCAGGTCCTCGACCTTGCGGAGTTCCTCCGGCGTGACCGCTTCGTGGTGCGAGAAGTCAAAGCGGAGCCGCTCGGGAGAGACGAAGGACCCGGACTGGGCCACATGATCGCCGAGCACCTGACGCAGGGCCGCCTGGAGCAGATGGGTCGCCGTGTGATTGCGGCGGATGTCCCAGCGGCGTGCCCCATCGACCTTCGCCGTGACCTTCTCACCGAGCTTGAGCTGCCCCGTGGTCACCTTGCCGACGTGGAGGATGGCCGCGCCGAAGACCTGCGTGTTGGCGACCTCGAAGCGTGCCCCTGCAAGCTCGAGCACACCTGTGTCGGCGACCTGTCCACCCTTCTCGGCATAGAAGGGCGTCGAGTCGAGCACGATCCCGGCCTCGTCGCCGGCGGATACGACTTCGACCTGCGCCTCGTCCTTGACGAGGAGAGTGATGGTGCCCTGAGCCGCCGTGTTGTCGTACCCCGTGAAGGTCGACTCGCCCGCGGCAGTTGCCAGAGTTGCATCGGCATGGAGTTCGAGCCCGTGAGCTTTGCCACGAGACCGTTCGCGCTGCTCCTCCATGGCGCGACTAAGGCCCTCTTCATCGACGCTGAGGCCGCGTTCGGTGGCCAGCTCGCGGGTCACCTCAACGGGGAAGCCGTAGGTGTCGCTGAGCTTGAAGGCAATCTCGCCAGGGATGGTGGTCGAGGAGGACTTGGACAGGTCCGCTGCGATCTCCTCGAAGAGCGCCAGCCCCTGCTCAAGCGTGGTGTCGAAGCGCTCTTCCTCGCCCTGGAGCACCTTGGCCGTGTAGTCCTGGCGGGTCAGGATCTCAGGATAGGTCTTGCCCATCGCCTCGGCGACTGCGGGAAGGGCGCGGTAGAGGAAGGGCTTCTGCGCTCCCAGTTGGCGGCCGAAGCGATACGCCCGACGGATGAGACGACGGATCACGTAGCCGGCGCCCTCATTGGAGGGCACCACGTTGTCTGCAATGACGAAGGCGACGCCGCGGATGTGGTCGGCGATGACGCGCAGCCCCATGTCGAGCGCAGGGTCCTGTCCATATATATAGGGTGTCTCACGGTCTTCGTTGATGATCCCCAGGGCCGTGGACAGCACATGCCACAGCTCGTCGGTCTCCATGGACCACTTCTTGCCCTGAAGGACCAGGCCCAGGCGCTCCAGGCCGCCTCCGGTGTCGATGCCCGGCGCCGGCAGCGGCGTCAGTGCGCCATCCTCGGCCTCGGTGAACTGCTGGAAGACGAGGTTCCATAGCTCGAGATAGCGGTTGCAGTTGCAGCCGAAGTCGCAGCCGCCGGGGCAGCCGAACTCGGGGCCCAGATCGATGTGAATCTCGGTGCAGGGACCGCAGGGGCCCTCCCAGCGTGCCTTGGGCCACCAGTTGTCTGAGCGTCCCCAGCGTTGGATGCGTTCCTTGCGGATGCCGATGCGCTTGTGCCAGATCTCCTCGGCTTCGTCGTCGTCCTCGAAGACGGTGATCCACAGCGGCTCTGTGGGGATCTTCACGACTTCGGTGATGAACTCCCAGGCGAAGTCGATGGCGCCCTGCTTGAAGTAGTCGCCGAAGGAGAAGTTGCCGTACATCTCAAAGAAGGTGTGGTAACGGTTGAACCGACCGACGTCGTCGATGTCGCCGGTGCGCAGGCACTTCTGCAGGCTCGTGACCCGCGGACCGGGAGGGTTCTCGAGGCCACGGAAGGCGCGCAGGTAAGGCTGCATGCCGGCGACGGTGAACAGACTGGTCGGGTCATCGTGCAGGACCAGCGGAGCGCTGGGTCGGACGAGATGTCCTCGCTGCTCGAAGTAGCTCAGGAAGGTCTCACGAATCTGCTGGATCGTCATGGCTCGGGCTGTCCTCATGCTGAGAATCGTTGAGACAGGCCGCCGGCCTGTCCCTGAGTGGTTCAGAACGGGTGTTGGTCAACTGCTCTAGGTATCGGTGGGCGGCGTCTTCGTCTCCGCTGGCCGGGCGGTTGTGTCCTCTGTCTCCTCATCGCTCTCGCGGGCGAGGCCGACGGCGTCCTCAATCCTCTCGGTCACCCGACCCAGAGCCGAGAGCGCCATGTGCGCTGCGCGCTGGAGGTCAAAGGCCAGCGGTGCAGCCTTGCCGGGCTTCGTCTCGACCTCCTGCAGCGGCAACCATCGCGCGAGAATGATCTTGATCGCTGCGGCCGCGGGAGTGGCGATGATCATCCCCGGGACACCCAGGACCTGCACTCCGGCCATGAGCGCAAAGATGATGACCAGGGGATGCAGTCCCACCTCGCGCCCCAGGACCCTGGGCGTAAGGATGTTGTCGCAGACGAAGTTGATGGTCGTCATCGCCGCCATCGCGCAGACCGCGGAGATCACCGGATCGTGGGTCGCGGTGATGTAGCCAATGATGATCGCGGCTACGTTCGTCAGGAAGGCGCCGATCCACGGGACGACGTAGACGACACCGGCCAGGACGCCGACCACAAGCCCATACTGCGTGCCGAAGATGCGACCCAGGACGAAGAGTGCCAGGGTGGCCAGCGAACCCATGATGAAGCACATGGTCGCCTGGCCGCGAAGGTACTGGCCCAGCATCACGTTCACGCGGCGCCCGATGTCGGCAACGCCGTCGCCGGTCTCCTTCGACAACATGGCGCGCACCGACCGGCGGAAGGGGTCGATGAACAGCATGAAGTTCAGAGCGATGAAGAGGACCATGAGCAGCAAGCCGAGAAAGGACACCGAGGCCAACAGAGTGTCGCTGATGAACTTGAGCAGCGAAGGCAGCCTCTCCTGGGCCCAGCCCTGGGCCTGGGTCATCTTCTCGTCCACGAAGGCCATGACGTCGTAGTCCGGGAAGTGAGCGCTCAGGTAGGCCCGTGCCCACTGTTCACAGCTCTCATAGCCCTGGACGATCTCCGCGTTGTACTGCGGCCACTGCTTGACAAGGTGCTGGGTCTGCAAGACCAGCGCCGGAATCCCCCAGGCGCCGACGGCGAACAGGATGCAGGCAAAGACGACCATCGTCAGTGCGACGGCCTGGCCCCGCGACCACCCACGTGTCTCCAGGCGGTCGAGGAGTGGATCGAGGACGTAGGCGACCGCGAAGCCGGCAGCGAAGAGCCACAGGGTCGGAGCTATCCGCTGCAGCACCCACATGCTGGCGCTGGCAACAAGAATGCCGACGCAGACCGCAGACATCAGTTGGAGCCAGCGACGCGAATCCACGGACCCCGGTCACCTCAGGTGCGGTAGCGGTGCGCAAGCGCCTCGTCACGCCAAGACCTTGGCTTCGGCGTGGCCCGACGCACCGCAGAGCTATCGGTCTTTGCCCATGATACGACGCAGTTTCTGCAAGGCCCGGTGCTGCAGTCGCGACACGTGCATCTGGGAGATGCCCAGACGATCGCCGACTTCCTGTTGCGACATGTCCTGGAAATAGCGCAGGAAGAGGATGACGCGCTCACGGTCGGGCAACTGGCGCAGCGCCCGGCGCATCTCATCTTTCTCACCGATGTCCTCAAGGTCAGGATCAAGGGAGCCGGCTCGTTCCGACTCGGGCACCGTCTCTTCGCCCGAGTTATCGGCGGTCATGGCGTCGATGCTCAGGAGCTCATACTGACGCCCCACTTCGATCGCCTCAATGACGTCCTCTTCCTGAACACCCAGTGCCTGCGCCAGCTCGGTATAGGTTGGTGAGCGTCCGTGAGCCTGCGAGAGACCCTCGCTGACCTTCCGCGCCTTGAGGGAGAGCTCCTGGACCCTGCGCGGCACTCGCACTCCCCAGGTTCGATCGCGGAAGTACCGGCGGATCTCGCCCTTGATCGTGGGGACGGCGAAGGTGGCGAACTTGGTTCCGCGGAGCGGGTCGAAGCGGTCGACGGCGTGGATCAGCCCCACGTGGCCGACGCTCACGATGTCCTCATACGCCTCGCCCGAGGACAGATACTCGCGGGCGACGTGGCGCACCAGCCCCTCATGGCGCTCGATCAGGTAGTCGCGAAGCTCGGGATCCGAGCTACTACGCAACTCCCTGAAAAGCTCATTGGTTGACATGGCATCCCAACGAGGTGCCAAAGCACATCACCTCGCCAGACGCTTTAGCATGGTTACCTTGGTACCGCTGCCCGGGGCACTCTCGATGCTGACCTCGTCCATGTAGCGGTGCACCAGGTACAGGCCCAGACCGCCCTCCTGGGAGAGGTCGGCCTCGGCATTGAAGTCGCGACTTCCCACATCAAAGCCGACGCCTTCGTCAATGATCTCGACGGCGAGACCGGTGGGTCGAGGCGTCATCCGTATGACGACGGGACGCAGTTCGCGCCCCTCAAAAGCGTGGTCGATGACGTTGGTGAAGACCTCGCTGACGGCGACCTTGAGGTCATCCACATCGTCGACCGTCATGCCGGCACGGGAGGCGACGGCTGCAGCCGCAAGGCGCACCACGGCGATATACTTGGCGTCGGGTAGCAGCTTCAGCTCAACGACGTCGGCGCAGACCTCGCTCACTGCCCCGCACCTCCCTGGGCGGTGGCCTGACAACCACCGCGGGCGGCGCGTTCGCCGGCCAGGGTCTCCACTGCCCGCCCGAAATCGTCCTGAACGTTGAGCAGCTCAGCGGTGCCGGAGACATCGAAGACGCGGCGGATGTTCGGGCGTCCGCATACGACGGCCAGGTCGCCGTTCTTCTCGCCGGCCCGCTTCACTCCACCAATGAGGATTCCGAGAGCCACGCTGTCGATGTACTCGGCCTGCCGCATGTCGATGACAAGCCAGGCGACGCCCTCGTCCAACGCGGCGGTGATTGCTTCGAGCAGACGCGGGGCTGTGTAGGCGTCCAGCTCGCCCTCGATGGCGATGTTCTTGAGCCAACCGTCGATGAGGTCAGGCTGAATTCTCAACGCTCTCACCTTTGGTGGAGCCGCTATCCTTGTCCTTGGCCGCCGAGTCGTCGGGCTGCGTCGTCTGACGCGCCTGCTGCAGAGCGGCCAGGTGGGCGGCGATCTTTTGCTCGCGTGGGTTATCCTTCGGCGTGTAGAACCGACGGCCCTGAAGGCCTGGTGGCAGGTAGTCCTGGCCGACCCAGCCGCCGGGGTAGTCGTGCGGATAGAGGTACTCGGACCTTGCGTCGCCGGGTCGCATGCCGCCTGCCAGATGCCCGGGGACGGCGGACGCACCCTCTGCACGGACGGCCTCCCGGGCCGCCGCAATGGCCGCGCAGGCCGAGTTGCTCTTGGGCGCCAGGGCCAGGTACAAAGCCGCCATTGCCAGCGGAATCTGGGCCTCCGGTAGGCCTACGTATTCTACCGCATCCGCCGCGGCAACCGCAACCCTGAGCGCCAGCGGGTCGGCCAGCCCGACGTCCTCTGCAGACTGGATGAGGATCCGCCGTGCGATGAAGCGCGGGTCCTCTCCGGCCTCGAGCATCTTCGCCAACCAATACATAGTGGCGTCCGGATCCGAACCGCGCATACTCTTGATGAAGGCCGAGATCGTGTCGTAGTGCTCGTCGCCGGCGCGGTCGTACTTGAGGACCGGCTGCTGGAGCGCCGCCTCCGCTCCTGCAAGATCGATGCGGCGACGTCCCTCCGCGTCAGGCTCTGCGGTGATGGCAGCCAGTTCCAGCGCTCCCAGAGCCACTCGAGCGTCACCGTCGGCAGCCTCACACAGGTGCTCCAGGGCGTCCTCGTCGACGTCAGCTCCGAGCGAGGCCACGCCTCGTTCCGCGTCGGTGAGGGCGCGTTGCACCAGCTCCCTCAGGTCCGCCGTTGAGAGCTTCTCCAGGCCGAACAGCCGACAGCGGGAAAGCAGCGGAGCGATGACACTAAAGTACGGGTTCTCGGTGGTCGCACCGATGAGCGTGAAGGAGCCGTCCTCGACGTAGGGGAGAAGCTGGTCCTGCTGGGCTTTGTTCAGTCGGTGGATCTCATCGATGAAGAGGATGGTGCGCCGGTTGTGCAAGGTCAGGGCTTCGCGTGCACTCTTGGCAGCCTCGCGAATCTCCTTCACGCCGGCCGAGACGGCCGAGAGCTCCAGGAAACGATGCTCGGTCTGTCCGGCAACCACTCGCGCAAGAGTGCTCTTGCCGGTGCCGGCAGGGCCATGGAGAATCACCGAGGGAAGGCGGTCGCGGTCGAGGGCACGACGGAACACAGAACCCGGCGCAGTCAGGTGAGACTGGCCCACCACTTCCTCCAGGGAACGGGGCCGCATCCTCGCCGCCAGGGGCGTCCCACTGGGGTCCTGGGGGGTGTCAAAAAGGGTCATGGGATTCCGGGCAGGTGGAGTGGGGAAGGCCAGGCGTGAACTGCAGCCCTACGGGGTCAGCAGTGACTGTGGGCCGCAGCACCCGTGGTCTACCCCCTGAGGGGAACACAAAAGAGGCTCCCCGCAAATGCCGTGCCTCCTCAAGTTTTCGGACCCACAATTAATGTGGGTGCTCTCCCACCTACATTGCATATCCCGTGTGGTCCGCTCCTGCCCGGGCAGTGGCGCAACCAGAGGCGAGACGTCGCGTTGCAGACGGAGCCCGAGCTCCCTAATCGCAGGTGTTGGGCCGAAACTGTTGGACGTCACGCGCAGCGCAGGGAAACCTCTTGCACCTGGATTATACCTGCAGCAGGAGGGCTTTGCAAGGCAGCACACCTTCGCAGAAGGTGTCGACAGGCATGCAGGAATCCCTCACACCGGCGAGGAAAGGTCCCCCGATGATCGGCGGCGTCATGGTTTTGCGGTGGTCGATATCCGTTGCCGCCAAAGCGCCTGGGTGACGACGCGGTGCGGGTAGAGGGTGGCCGATTGCCAGGCGGCTGTTTTGTTGACTTGCGGTTGTGGCGTGACCTATAATGCAACGTGCCATAAGGCGGACGGCGATCTGGCGGGCCGGGATGCCCTCGGCTTGCGCCTGACCTTTCGCCGACAGGCTGTTGCTCCGGTTACGGCTCAGCGGGCCGCCCGGCACCGAGCGTCTCGTCACATCGCACCATCATACGGGGACTTCCTACCTCACGCGAGAGGTGTATGGCCATGCGCAGGCCTGTCGGCGGTCGCAAGCAGATTGGTCAGATGCTCATCGAAAAGGGCCTGATTACCGAGCAGCAACTCAACGATGCGCTCGCGACCCAGAGCCAGACGACCGGAGAGATGCTGGGCCAAGTCCTCATCACTCTAGGTTTCGTCGATCGAGTCCCCCTCTATGAGACCCTCGCCGAGCAATTGCGCGTGCCCTTCGTCGACCTGTCCAAGCAGCCGGTCGATGCGAATGTGGCCTCCCTGGTCCCCCGTGAGATCCTCGAACGCTACAACGCTGTGCCGGTGGGCCGTGGCGATGGCTGCATCCGTGTAGCGATGGCTGAACCTGGTGACGTCATCGCAGCCGACGACCTCAAGATGCATCTGCAGCAGGCCGTCGAGCCGCTTCTGGCCGACCCCGAATCGATCCAGATTGCGATCAGCGGCGCCTTCGAACGGCGGGGTGGTGGCGCCGGCGGAACTCCACCACCGGTCGCTGCAGCTTCCTCCGCCACCGGCACCGACGGCAGCACCACGAACTTCGAAGGGCTGGACATGCGAGCCCTCACCGAGTCCGTGCGTACGTCAGGCATGCTCGGTGGCGAGGACACCTACGAAAACAAGGAGACGCGGGTCACCACGGACCGCGTGGCCGACGTCGCCGATGAAGCCCCGATCATCAAGATCGCCAAGGTCATCCTGCAGCGCGCTATCCAGGACCGCGCCAGCGACATCCACGTCGAGCCCTACCGAGACAAAGTCCGTGTGCGTTATCGGATCGACGGCGTGCTCCACGACATGATGCAGGTTCCCAAACACGTACACGCGCCGCTCGTCTCCCGGTACAAGATCATGTCGGAGATGAACATCGCAGAGCGTCGTGTTCCTCAGGACGGCCGCATCCATGTGCGGCACGCCGGCAAGGACTACGACCTGCGCTGCTCCGTCATTCCGACTACCGGTGGCGAGAAGTTCGTCATGCGGATCCTCGACAAGAGCTCCATCGAGATCGGTCTGGAAGCCCTTGGCTTCGATCGCAGCATGCTTGCCGACCTCGAGAAACTGATCCGCCAGCCGAACGGCATGATCCTTTCCACCGGTCCGACGGGTTCGGGCAAAACGACCACGCAGTACTCGATTCTGAACCGCATCAACTCGGTTGAGATCAACATCATCACGGTTGAGGACCCAGTCGAGTACCAGCTCGATGGTATCGCTCAGGTACACGTGAACCGCAAGGCTGGTCTGACCTTCGCCATCGCGCTGAAGTACTTCCTGCGCCAGGACCCGGACATCATCCTGGTCGGAGAGATCCGTGACCTCGAGACTTCAGAAATCGCCATCCAGGCAGCTCTCACCGGTCACCTTGTCTTGAGCACCCTGCACACGAATGACGCTCCGTCAACCGTTACGCGTCTGGTTGATATGGGTGTTGAACCCTTCCTTATCTCTTCCTCGGTTATCGCCTCCCTTTCGCAGCGTCTGGCGCGGCGCATCTGCCCGGACTGCAAGGAGCCCTATGAACCGCGGAAGGATGCACTGCTCGGCTTTGGGTTCGACCCCGATGCCTCCGAGAACCGGGACATGGTCTTCTACCACGGGCGCGGCTGCGAGAAGTGCCGCCACACCGGGTACCGTGGTCGCGTCGGCGTGTACGAGCTCATGACCATGAACCAGGAGATCGCCGAGCTTATCGTCAAGCGCGCCTCTGCGGGTCAGATCAAGGAAGCGGCCCTCGCGGCCGGCATGATCACTCTTCAGAAGGACGGCTTCCGCAAGGTTCTGTCGGGTATGACCACGGTTGAAGAGCTGACCCGTATCGTCTTCACAGCCGGCAGCTACGCGGGCTAGACAGATCGCGCCCGGCGTGGCGCAGCGGCATGCTTCATCCGCAGAAGGATGGTCTCTCACGATGGTACAGAACGCCAACGGTACTGGGGCCGCAGCGCAGTCCCAGGTCAAGCGTCCGAGCCGCAAGCCGGTTGAGGATGTCCACATTGACGAGCTGCTCGAGATCATGGTCAACAACAACGCCTCCGACCTTCACCTGGCCGTTGGTTTGCCACCCATGATGCGCATCGACGGTGAGCTCAAACCTACTCGCTACGAGGTCATGACTCCTCCGATCGCGCAGCGGATGATCTACGACGTCCTCACCGACGACCAGATCCAGCGCTTTGAAACCAACCTCGAACTCGACTGCTCTTATCAGATGCGTCAGATCGCCCGGTTCCGTGTCAACGTTTTCCGCGACAAGGGTACCGTGGCGAGCGCTTTGCGTCTGATCCCCCAGAAAGTGCCGACGATCCAGCAGCTCGGCCTGCCTGCCATCGTTGAGGACTTGGCACGCCGGCCGCGTGGACTGGTGCTCGTGACCGGGCCAACCGGTAGCGGCAAGTCGACCACTCTGGCCTCCATCATCCACCAGATCAACACCGAGCGGTCCGAGCATATCATCACGGTTGAGGACCCCATCGAGTACCTGCACACGCACAGGAAGTGCATCATCAACCAGCGTGAACTGGGCCAGGACACCCTGACCTTCAACGCAGCACTTCGCTCGGCTCTTCGTGAAGACCCCGACGTCATCCTCGTTGGTGAAATGCGTGACCTGGAGACCATCCAGTTGGCGATCACCTGCGCGGAAACCGGTCACCTTGTCATGGCGACCCTGCACACAAACAACGCGGCCGAGTCCGTCGACCGCATGATCGACGTCTTCCCGTCGGACGAGCAGGAGCAGATCCGCGTCCAGCTCTCCAACAACCTGGTGGCAATCATGTCACAGCAGTTGCTACCTCGCGCGGGGCAGCCGGGCCGCGTCGCAGCGATCGAGGTTATGGTCGCCAGTGCCGCCATCCGCAACCTCATCCGCGAGAACAAGGCCCACCAGATGCACTCGATCATCCAGACCAGCGCGGAAGCCGGCATGCAGTCTATGGACCAGGCGCTGCGCGATCTGTACAAGCAGAGCCTCATTACCTACGAGACCGCCATGCGCCGGTCGCACAACCCGGACGAGTTGGAGAAACTTATCCACGGCGAATAGGGCAGAACTGAGGCACTTCCCCGCCGCGTCGGGTGTTGAAGAGGGTAACGTGCCGGTAAACATTAGGTTTAGGGTGGGGATGGGCGCAGCCGATACTCTAGTGGCAGGCTTCTCGGGGGAAGGCTTCCCCGTGTTTCACGCCCCGTCGTTCGCACGACGTGAGGTTGTGGAAGAAGGAGTGAACCGCGAATGGCGACCTTCGAGTACGTAGCCAGGGACAAGACCGGTAAAGAGGTCACGGGGACGCAGGATGCGCCGACGAAGGAGGCCCTGGTCCAGCAGTTGCGGGACAAGGGCCTGATGACCAGCAGTGTGGAGGAGAAGAAGACCCAGGCGCTGGTCAAGAAGAAGGCCGGTCGTCGAATCCGAGGCCGCAAAGTCACCGCACGCCACCTCTCCATCTTCTGCCGCCAGTTCGCAACCATGATCAACGCTGGCGTGTCGCTGGTGCGCTGCCTCGACGTTCTCGAGCAGCAGACTGATAGCGCCGCCCTCAAAGAGATCATCCGAGACATCGAGGTGGAGGTCGAAGGCGGCGCCACGATGTCGCGCGCGATGGCCAAGCACCCGCGCGTATTCACCAACCTGGCCGTCGGTCTCGTTCGCGCAGGAGAGGTCGGCGGTGTCCTCGACGAAACCCTCGACCGCCTCGCAGGCTTTCTCGAGAAAGACATGGAACTGCGCCGGAAGGTCAAGTCCTCAATGACCTACCCGGTCCTGGTCATGGTCGCAGCCATCGGTATCGTGACCTTCCTGGTCACCTTCATCTTGCCTAAGTTCATGAAGATGTTCGTGGAACTGGGCATGACCGAAGACAAGTTCCCCCTGCCCACGCTCATCCTCATGAAGCTCAGCGGCTTCATGACCAGCAAGTGGTACATAATGATCGCCATCATCGTGGGCTTGACCATCGCCTACAACCGTATCAAGGCGACCAAAACCGGGAAGCGCTATCTCGACATGCTGAAGTTGCGCTTCCCTGTATTCGGCTCCCTGAACCACAAGATCGCGATCTCGCGCTTTGCCCGCACACTCTCGACACTGCTCTCTTCGGGTGTGCCGATCCTGTCCGCTATGGAGACAGTGGCCGGTACGGTTGACAACGACATCATCGCTGACGCTATCCTCCTGTCCCGTGCAGCCATCCGCGAAGGCGACACGATTGCTGACCCGTTGGCGCACTCCAAGATGTTCCCTCCCATGGTGGTGCAGATGATCACCATCGGTGAGGAGACCGGTCAGCTTGACCAGATGCTGGAGAAGGTTGCCGACTTCTACGAAAGCGAAGTGGACGCTTCCCTCGAATCTCTGACAAGCGCTCTGGAACCACTGCTTATCATGTTCCTGGGTGGCGTCGTCGGCTTCATCGTCGTCAGTATGTTCCTGCCGCTGATCGCCATCATCGGCGAGCTGTCCCAGTAGGAGCAGGGCTCCGGCACACGTCCGGAATCAGGATTGACAGCTGGTCACAGCGGTCGGGACTCCCGTTCCGACCGCTCTCCGTTTTGTGCAGAGGGCTTTGCTGAACACAGGTGACCTGGAGGGAAGGCCAGTCGTGGCTGAGGGTGGTGGCGGGCCCGGAAAGCCTCGAAGCGGCAGAAGGAATCCGAAGGGCACAAGAGGAAGAGACGGCCGCGGGCTGCATGGGGTCCGGCTTTTGTGGTGCTTGCCGGCCGGAGCCACGGGCTCGGACTGAAACGGATCACAGCGATGATATACGTCCCCGACAACCCGGCGGCCTGGGTCCTGATCTTCATCACTGGGTCGGTCATCGGCAGCTTTCTGAATGTGGTCATCTACCGGTGGCCGCGCTGTGAGTCCATCGTCACGCCGCCGTCTCACTGCGGCAGCTGTGGGGCAAGACTCACCGGAGTCGACATGGTGCCGGTGCTCAGCTATGTCCTGCTGGGCGGCCGATGCCGCCATTGCCATCACTCGTACAGCCCCCGCTATGCGGTGGTCGAGGCGCTCACCGGCCTCCTGTTGCTCGGATGCGTGGGCAACTTCGCGTTGTCATGGTATGCCCTGGGTGTGTTCGTGGTTGGCTGCTGCCTGCTTCTGGCCTTCTTCATCGATCTGGATCATATGATCATCCCTGACGAACTGGTGGCGATCATCGCCGCGGTAGGGATCGGAATCAACCTGGTCGACCTGCTCCACGATGTGACCGGGGTGACTGGCGGCCAGGAAGCCACCCATGCCCTGCGTTTCGCCCAGGAAATCGGTGGGCAGCCGCATAGCTTGCTGCTCCCCAGTTCGATCGTAGGGCTATGTCTGGGCGCCGCGGCGTTCTGGTCCGTGTCGTGGGTGTTCGAGCGGGTCTTCGGCAAGCCGGTGCTGGGTTTCGGTGACGTGAAACTGGCCGCGGGCATGGGAGCCTTCTTTGGCCCGGGTTACCTGTTCGTGGCCTGGTGTCTGTTGTCTGTCGTGGTCGGGGCTGTCGTATCGGTGTTCCTGCTGGTGACCGGGATCCGCAAACGCGGTGACTACATCCCCTTCGGGCCGATGCTGGCCGCAGGTGGTGTGGTGCTGATGTTGTACCCCGCCCTTGGAGGCTGGATTCTCAGCCTCTACGGTGGGTGAGACGGATCGAGAGGCGCGCTTCGCAGGGGCTGGTAGGCCCCTGTGCCGGGCCTCGCCGGGGGGTAACAGATGGCCTACCCAGGTTTACTGCGCACAGGTAGTGGGTAGAGACAGTAGTGGCTTAGGTTGCGGCAAGAGCGTGGCAAACCTGTTTGCTTCGCGCAAGCTGAAGCGACTTGGCCAACCCTAGAGAGGTGCAGCGGAATGCACATGATCAACCGCATGGGACGGGGTTTCACACTTATCGAGTTGCTCGTAGTGATAGCTATCATCGCAGTCCTCGCCGGTATCCTGATGCCGGTCATCAGCAGCACTCAGGAAAAGGCGCGACAGGCGAAATGCTCCGCCAACCTCATGCAGTTGTCCACCGCTCTCGGCGCGTACAAAGCCGACTGGGGGCGCTATCCTTTCCGGCCCTTCTACGATGCGAACCTCAACGAGTATCAGGGCGGCGTCAGCGCGGTAGCCCCGGACTACATCAAGTCCTCGACAGTGCTGGAGTGCCCCAACGACGCTGGGAACATCCGCGGCAAGCAGATTCCGAAGCATTACTCGACCTACAATGGCCCAGTGCATTTCATGTTTGATTCGACGGCCACGGGCACGGACATGTGGCAGTTCGAGAAAGTCGCCGGCGGGATGGGTACCGCCAGCGATCTGTGCATGATCACCTATAACTACGGTGGTTTCGACAACAACGGCTGGGACGAGTCCTGGTGGGACGGAACCAAGTGGACGATGTCGACGCCCGACGGCGGGGCTGTTCCGACCTGGTTGGACCCGGCCAAGTGGCGGTTCTACCCGCGCTTGTCCAACCGTCAGTGCCCGGACAACGCCGTGGCGCTGCACTGTCGTGCGCACCGCGCCTGGTATGGGCGCGACGAGACGAAGGCGGCCAATGCCGAGCCGGCACGGTGGCGCGATATCGTGGTGCGCATCAACGGGCGCGTTGAAACCGTTGACTACTCGGGTTGGGCCCATCCGGAAGCGTCCGGTGCGTCGCAGTGGAAGATACAGAAGTAGTTCCGGTCGCCGGCTGAGCCGCTGGGGGCTGAGCACGGGGCGCAGAATCCCGTTGCCAGCCCCATGTCGTTGAAGGTGGCGCCGTTTCCGGGTCAGTGGCCAGAGTTTGCAGGTTTGGGCGAGAGGTGTCCAGGGAAGTCTCTGCCAGAGGCACCCTCGGGATCGCCGGCCAAACACGAGGATCGGGCAGCGTACGAGAGCTCCGGCGGCCGTCCTGCATAGCGGAGGCGCAAGATGGTAGTGAACACGAAGGGGTACAGCCACATCGGCGGGCGACGTAGCGGTTTCACGCTCATCGAGCTGCTGGCGGCCATGGTTGTCCTGCTGATCGGCGTCTATTCGGTGGCGGCCCTCTTCCCACGGCTCTCCAAAAGCGTGTCCGACGAGGAGCGGCGAACCACCATCACCCGTGCGGTCGCTGAGTTGTCCTCGCGCTACCAGAGCGACGCCGCTGAGGCACCCGAGGCTACTGCGCCGGCAGACGCCGACATCAACGCCCTGGATCCCAACAGCTTGCCGCAGGACCCGGACAGCACGAGCCTCACCACGAACCCGGTGAACAGCCGGGACGACATCGTGCAGGTCTATGGTGAGGAGTTCAGGGTCCCGGCACCCTCCGTGGCCGGCGGCTTCCCCTGCTATGTGCCTAAGGGCGGTCTGATCGACCCGAACACCCTTCCTACCGTCATAGAGCTGCGTAGCCTTACCGAGGCAGCCGTGGATCCGGGACCGGGAGGCACAGTCGCTTCCGGCGAGTTCTACCTCAGGCCGGATGGGATGCTCATCGCTAACTCCGGAACCGGCTACGTCTCGGTCGACTACGACTGGACCGCGAACAACCTGGTGCGCCATGCGGTCGACGAAATGGTCCCAGTTCAGGCCGGTGGCACTCTGGTTCAAGCTCAGCAGCCGGTCGGCCCGAGCGGTCGCGGTGGCGCCGTCGTGCTGGGCAATACGCAGGCCTACGCAGTCTATGGATACACGGGCTCGGTTGGTGATCCCAACGGAACCACACTGCCGACAGGTAGCCTGAGCTTTGTCGTCGACTCCCGTGCCGGGCAGGCCATCTACTTCCCGCCCGATGCCGTGGGCAAGAGGCTGAAGATAAGCTATCGGCTGCGGCGCGAAGACATCCAGGGCGGGACCAACCAGCGGCTCGCTCTGATCATGCATGAAGACAAGACGATCCCGGCGACGGCACCTTACGAATTGCCCCTTGGGATCGAGTTCCTGGACGATGCGAACGAGCTGTTCACCCAGACCTTTGATGGGACGCAGTTGACCAAGCCGGAATGGGTCATGATGGTCGACCTGACCGACGGCACCCCAATCGGATGGGAAGGCCAGACGAGCAATGCCTCCTTCGACTTCCTGCGGGGCATCAGCAACGTCGACTTCCGGAAGGGTCTGCTGACGATCGACTCGACAGCCCTGGCAAGCCGCCTTGGGCACCCGGTGCGCATCTACTACCGGACCCTTGAGCAGCACTCGATCCAGGTTCAGCGCGCGCCGGCGGAGTTCGTCGAAGTCACTGCCGGCTTCACTCCGAACGTACCTTTCTGGCAGCACCGCCAGTTCTGTCTGGGGACCCAGGTTACAGGCGGGCATACCTACGGGTATGTCTACGGCATGCCGGCGTACTGCGAGGACCAGGCGGTGCAGGTCGACTACATGATCCGCAAGCCCGGTTGGGGTACGCCGCGGCGGGTGTCCAACGAGGTGCACGTCGTGACCGACCTACGCAACATGGGCGCGGGCTACGGATTTGGGTTCGCCCTGAACGAGCCCGACATCGTCGGGATCACCAGGGTCCGCGGGGTGTCGGTGCGAGTGGTCGGATGGTGGCGGACCGAGGCAGGACGTCAGGGGCGCATGGATCTGACCAACATGCTCTTCCCGGATGTCTGAGCCTGAGAAGTCCACGATGTTAGTTGGCCGCCCGCGGTGCACAAGGCACAGCAACGGGGAGACAACCATGAGGCGGAATATGTCTAGAGGGTTCACGCTGATTGAATTGATGGTGGTGATCGGCATCGCCGCACTGGTGAGTGCGATCACCCTCCCGGTTGCCTTCAGCCTTGCAAACGGCAACAAGGCGATGAACTGCACCACCCGGATGCAGCAGATCGGGATGGCGCTCAAGCAGTATGCGCTGGACAACGGCGCGCCGCCGCCGTACTACCCGGATACAGCCAACAACGCGATGGTCGGGGTAGGTCTGCTGGCTCTGGTCGACGGCGGCTATCTGAAGAGCTCTGACAGCCTGCATTGCCCGGCGGACAGCAGGCATCCTAAGAACGATCCGTTGTACTCCCATAGCTACGATACGGCGGACACCCAGGCAGCCTTCGATACGGGTAACCCCTATGGCGACTGGAACCAGTACAAGTTCCTGTCCTGCCGTGGGGTACGCAGGAACTCTGGCGATCCTCAAGAGAAGCAGCAGCTCTCTTCCTTGCCGGAGGCGCCGAGCACGAGCACAGTTCCTGCCTTCCGGCGTGATTGGCACCCTGATGACCGGACCCTTGTTCTGTGGTGCGACTTCCACTACCTGTCCGTCAGCAAGGGCGGCAAGGGTGTCTACCAGGCACTGTTTTGGGATGGCTCGGTCTTTCGCATGACCGGCGAGCTGTTCCGGTCCGGCACTGCCGTGAAGACTGACGCGTGGCGCATAGAGCCCGCGGATGATCCGACGCAAGCGGGGTAGTGTTGGAGTTCGGTGACGGGGAAAACAAGAGCGCAAAGAGGTCCTGAACAGAACCCGAGCGCTCACCCCGAAGGACGGTAAGCGTGTCATGCGAGCACCAAAGAAGGTGGTAGTGTGGTGAGAGTTGCCGGGTCGCGTCGTCAGGGCTTCACCCTGACTGAGGTGCTGGTTGCCCTGGCCATCATGGTCATCCTGTTCGCGCTGCTGTTTGCGCCGATGATGGCTGGATTGGACTGGGTGTCGACCGGTCGCGCCAACGTGAACCTGCAGAACGCGGCGCGCTTTGCCATGGAGCAGATCCGGCGTGAACTCGGGGAGGCCGTGTACGTTTACCCGACCGAGAGTGTGCTGGCATCCGGCGCCGTACCGAACTACTCACAGGTGTGCTTCGCGATTCCTCGGCGTGACAACTTTGGCCGTGTCGAGTACCCGGTGCGTGCCTCCATCCGCACGACGGGTGCCGGCGGCCACTACCAGGAAATCGCCCGCTACCACGTTCACCTGGCCGATCCCACGCAGCCCTATGGCGAGGACAATCCCTTCGTCCTCTACCGACAGGAACTGCTCTGGGATGACACGCAGCCGGAGGGAAGGCGCGCCGGACTGTTCGACAGCAGCAACGTCTGGTGCTATACGGATGCCGCTCTGGCGAACTCCCAGAGCCTGGCGGAGAACGCGATGACGCCGAAACACGGCGCCACCTTCCTCCCGACCACGAGCGTATGCGCCAATGCCTCCTGCGGTCAGCAGACGCCGGGCTATGCAACCGCCTGCCCGAGCTGCGGCGGCACGGAGATGTACTACCTGTTCAATGGTCTGCAGTTCGTGCCTCACCGCGTTGCCGGTGAGGAGCTGAAGACCGACAACGGTGTCGTGTACAAGTCTACTTACCCGGCGTGGGACGGCATCCTTACAGGCACCTTCATGTTGCCGCCCACCTCGATCTCTCGGTCCGAGCTGAGCCCACGTATCTCGCTGTATGCCTGGAACCCGATCACGCAGCGGTACGATCAGTCGCGGACGGACATGGACAGCTGGACGGCGGCAATCCGCAGCGTCGATCTGCAGTTGCGCCCTGACAGCGGACAGGTACAAGCCGGGCAGTGGGTAACACGCACCCTCACCCTGACGCAGAACGGCAACGGGTGGTACGTGCCGACGGCAGTTGCCGACATGAACCCGATCTGGCCTTCCTACGACACAGCCAGCATGGGAACACCGCCGGCGCCGCCGACGCCACCACCGAGTTCGCCTCCGGCGGACAGCGCCTCGGCTCCGATCGCCTTCCGCCTTGACCCGAGCTGCAACGGGACCCTGGCGCCGGCCATCATCGAGTCGGGCTCCGTGAAGGTCCGTGTGATCGCTACCAGTGGTGGCATCACCCGCGAGATCGACCTCAAGCCCAGCAGCAACTACGACCAGGCTTCACTGCGCGGCGACGAGTTCTGCCCGGTGCTGTCGCGAGCTCTGCAGGACACCAATGGCAACGGCACCTTCGACGCGGGTGAGGGAATGGGTCTCACGGCTGAGGTACGCTTCTCACGGTTTGACCCGCCCCGGCCCAACAGCCAGGCACTGTTCAGCGGAGGCCTGCCGGCGGGAAGCACCTTGCGGGTCGAGATCTCCTACTACTACCGGCGCAACTACGCCTATGACAGCAGCCGGGATACGGCCGGCAAAGAGCCCTTCGTCAATGACGTGATCCGTGTGGACTACTCCTCCCGGACCGTGCAGAACGTGGCGCTCACTCTGCAGGGCTACACGGACCTTGAGCAGAGCGGGCCAACCGTATTCATACTGCCGCCCGATCAGCACCCCAACGAGGTCGCTCTGCGCGAACAGGTGATCGTGCGGAACCTCGGCGGCCGCTAAGCCGCTCTCAGTGAGCCAGGTGGGGTAGAGGTAGGGCAGTCGCAAGCAAGAGGGCACTTCGACCCAGACAGACATGAAAGCTCCAGAGTCGCCAGTAGGGGCGGTGCCCCCGGCGGAGGCGAGAGTTAATGCTCCGAATGATCACGAAGTACCCAGGAAACCACCAACAGGGCCAGGCGCTCATGGTCGCCGTCCTGCTCATGATGGTCATCCTGCTGACCGGCATCCTCTTTGTAGCCATTGTCAGCTACAACCAGGCTCAGTCAGCGCGGAGCAGCGACGTTGTGGCGGCCCAGAGCCTCGCTGAGGCCGGCATCCGCTGGTGCAACGAGAACCTCAATCACAGCCCTGAGGGCGCGGACTGGCGCCCGCCCTTCCGCCCGCTCATCCTGGACACGAGCGATCCTCGGTGCTTCGACTACACCAATCCGGATACCTGGCCGGTTCCCCCGGTGCAGGATACCAACGGTGTCGATTACGGCTGCTACGGTGCGGACCTTACCTTGAACGCGGGGAACCCCACCGGCGCCGCCGATACTGCAGACGACTACTACAGCGAGTTCGAGCGCAGCCACGGCTGGCATGGGCTGGTCGATCCGAGTGCACGCTATCGCCGCCTGGGCTTCTTCCGGATCCCCGACATCAATAGCAAGCCGGCCGCCGTCACCTTGCCCACCGAAGTCGGTGCTCTCGGCGGCAAGGGCCACATCCTCGTGCGGGTCACCTACGATCCCGATCCGCCCTACGAGCCCGAAGACGGCACGGCCCCGACGCCGGACCCGATGAGCAAGTATATCAAGATTGAGGCGGTCGGCGTTGTCGATCAGGACGTGCCCGTGTTCCGCTACCTGGTCGCCTACAAGCCGATTGGCCTGACCGACTACACGCTCTTCGTCACCGACAAGGACCAGACGGGACGCCCCGCCAAGATCGGCTTCAGCCCGAGCATCGACATGCTCAACAACGGTGGCGCCGAGACGCTGTTCCAGTCCTTCTACGGCCCCCTCAAGTTCAACACGCAACTGCAGCTCGTGGGCGGCAACGTGAACAGCCCGAGCGACGCAGCAGGTGCAAGCACGCGCTTCGTGCTGACCGACGGCCCGACGAACGTACCTGCCACGCCGGAGGTTCCGGGTGTGAACCCGCGCATCATGGGCGGTGGCTACCTGCGCTCCGATACCGCCGAGGCCCAGGGGATCGTCGAGGCCGGTACTGCGCCGACGACCGCTGTCTACACACGGGATGCCACCGGTACCCTCAGTGCCGCTACCGCTCTCGCGCCGACCGGGCCGGCCTTCGATACCGTGCAGGGCAAGGTCATGGACGGCGAGACAGCCATCGACAGTAACGGCTTCTCCCGGGCAACCCGCCGGCTGACTCCGCCGGAGGCCGCGACCGGGCAGGGCCTGCAGCGCTACCTGGACCTCACCCGCGATTCGGGCTCGGTGGTCACGGACACGGCGACGGGCCAGGCTGTGAACCTCGGCCGCATCGGCCAGGGCCTCGGCGTCTACGTCGACAACGCCTCCGAGGTGCAGTTCGTTGACAAGGACGGCTCCCACAACCTGGACGCCCTGATCGGCGACTGGATGCGGCTGCCGCACAGTGGACAGTATCCGGACTCAGACTCCGGCTGGAACCCGCTGCAGACCCTGTACACGCCGCCCGGCGTCGAGGTCACGGTGTTCCCGACCTACGATGCTACGCTCGACTTCGGCCGTTTGTCTCCGCAGGCGCAGCCGATGGCTGACAGCTCGCGGGCGAACCCGCAGCCGAACGAGATCTGGTGGCCCAACTACAACCCGGCGCGCCAGGAACCAGGACTTCGCCTCACGCGGCACGACCGGAACTGGCAGTACTGGGATGCAACCAATAACCGGATCGTCGACTCCGGCGAGAAGACCATGTACGTGTACTACCCGGGCTACGAGCCTGGAGTCGCAGTGCCGCCTCCGTACGCGGAGCGTCATGCGAACCAGGTCCTTTACTCCCAGGGCAACCTGCGGATCCACGGAACGCTGCCCCCGCGGGCAAGCGGGAACGGCCGGGACTACAACCTGACCATCGTCTCGGGTGGCACGATCTACATCGACGGGCAGCTCCTGTCGCCGCAGGACGCACTGGGTCGCGACGACGGCGATCCGGCCACGACGGATCCGGCCGGTGCGATTCCCGACGAGCAGAACACCCACGTCGCACTGCTGGCACGCGACTGCGTGTGTCTGAACGCCTCGCGGATCGTGCCGCAGGCGGTGTCGGGTGACGTGGCGGCTGCCCCCGACGACCCGATGAACCCCAGGAGCGCCGATCAGCACTATGTGCTGTCGCCTGAGACCTCCGGGTCGGCCTACAGCAACTTCGTCCTCGGCGAGCCGGTGAACCTCGGCAACACGCAGGTCAACCTGACCGCGATCCATGCCGCGATGGACCCGGGACCGGCTGCCCTCGGCCTCAGTGTCTACGACACCAACATGGGTACCGGCGTGGCCTCGTGGCGCACCCACAACTTCGGTGGGCTGAATCCGACCAAGTTCTTCCTGGCTCAGACGGGTATCCTGGCGCCGGCCCCCAATGTTGACACGGCCCTCACGCCCAATTGGAGCCAGCCGAGCTACGCGCCAAGCGTCAACCCGACCGTGCCGTGGAACCTGAACCCGGATCTGTCCAACGGTGAGCCGGCGGTCCTGAAGTCGGTGGCGATCTCCCCGGCAGACCCGAACATCAGCACCATCGGCATGGGCTCGACGGAGTACTGGCTGAAGAAGTGGAAGGTGTACGAGACGGACGCCGCCGGGAATCCTCGCGGGTCCATCCATGCGAAGGTCAACGCGGTCATCTACGCGGAGAACGGCTGCTGGTTCGTGATCCCCGGTAACTACTTCGACAACCGGCAGTCGGGGGACATGGCACGGCGTTTCCGACGCTACAACTATGACATCTGCGTGCGTGGCGCCATCAGCGAGTGCTTCCATGCAGAGCCTGAGATGGTTCGCGACTGGTCCGATAAGTGGGCGTGGCCATACCTGACCGCCGGCGGCGCCTGGGCATGGAACACTATCCGCTATGAGTACGACGAGAGCTTGCGGGTGCCGCGCGATCAGCCTACCACGACGGTATCTGGCAACCTTCGCTCCTCCAACGCCGCTGCCGGGATTGTCCCGTGGACAAACCAGGCCAATCTGCCTCTGCTCCCGGTGCTCCCGGTTAGCAAGGATCTCATCTTCTACGGTGAAGGGTCCTAGCTGGGGCGTGCTGGGGCCGAAGGGGGCCGCACGCGAGTAGCAGTGTGATACTCGGGCAGGAGACCGGCGCTGGTTGGGAATCGGACGTACCGGCCGTGCCAGGCGGTTGTAGCCGGATCGCGGCGGGGGCTCCCAGGCCGGCTAATCTTGCGCATTTCGTGCTGTGCCTTTGCGGAGGTAGATGGTAATGCGAGTCACTGGGCGCTTGCTGCCCTTCAGCCTCATCCTCATCGCCCTGGTCTCCGCCCTGGTGCCGGCGACCGCATCCCCGGTCGCGTACAGCTCACCAGCCGGGGTGCGCGACATCAAAGCCTGCATACTGGACCTCGCCGGCCAGGACAACCCCCTGGTCTTCGTGAGCCTGATGAACGCCCCCTTCTGCCCGGAGGGATGGAGCTTCTCCAACCCTCTGGCACCAGTGGAACTGGACGCCGCAATCACCTACCGGGGGCTTCCCAACGGTACGCCGATCCTCAAGACCTGGCCTGTCTACTGGGTTGTTCCGCGGGCCGGTGTGCGCCGTGTCATGGGCATGGACCTTATATACGTACCTGTGAGCGGCGCCCTCAACACGACGCGCAATGAAGAGGATGCCCTGATCTCGGCGGTGGAGAACGGCGCTCTGCTGTGGGTCGACTACGCCGGCGGTTCGGTTACTCGCTTCCAGCCGCCTCGAACCTACCCGACTGGGGGCGGCAATCCCGTTCCCTTCAACTTCGGCAACATCGGTACCGTGGGCGACCACCTCGCCTGCAACTATAACTCCGACCTGTTCAACATACCCTTCAAGCTGTCCCAGCGTGAGATCAGCACCATCGGCAGCGGCGACATCGGCGTGGTATGGCCGAATGCCGGGCAGGTCATGGATGTGGCCTTCGAGCCCCTCCTTGAAGCCATGAATGCGGCCGGCGCTCACCTTGGGTACTCCGCCATGATGATGCCCTACGGTGGCGGCGCGATCCTCGTCACCAGCGGCAATGTCGGAGCCGAGGTCGCCAACTGGGTGCGGGTGGCCCGCTCCGCACCGGCCGGCAACAGCCCGAGCATCAAGTTCGTCTACAACGCCCTGGCGCGCATGTTCCAGTACCGGCAGCAGGCCTCCAACGGTGGCCGAGCGGCAGTCTCCCTCAGCCGCAGCCCGGTGCAGATCAAGTGGCAGTTCCCTGCTTTCGACCGCGCTGCACCCGGTGGCGGAACAGTCGACTTCGGCCCCGTGATGGGCGCTCCGATGGTCTACAACGGACGCGTCTATGTGGCGACGGGCCGAGGCAATGGTGCGGCGCAGTTGGTCTGCCTCGACGCCAACCCGGAGTGCGATCTCGACAGCGACGGCAACAAGGACGACGGGATCGTTGACTACTCGATAGGAAGCGATTACGACGTCGTCTGGACTTACAGCTTCAACGCGCAGCAGAGCCCCAAGAGCGCGTCGGTGTCGGTGGGCAACCTCGTCGACACCAGCACCTCGCCCTACGGCATCACTCCGGTGGTGGTCTGCGCCACAAGCCCGATCTCCAGTAGCGGTGGAGCCGCCGGAAGCGTGTACTGCTTCAATGCTGGGACAGGTGCCCCCGTCTGGTCAACCAGCCTCCCCTCCTACAACGGCGGCACTGCAGGCGTCTGCGATGTCTCGACGCCGGTCATCCATAACGGTTGGGTGTATGTGGCCGTCTCCGAGTATGACTCGAACCTCTCCGACTCGACCGGCGTGAACCTCGATCGCACCTACGGACGCGTCTGGTGCCTCGACCTGGCAACAGGCGGCAATCTCGCAAACAACGGTGCGCAGTGGGTCTACCCCGACCGCGATCTCGACCGCGACGGGAACATCCAGGAAGGCGCTTCACTACCGGCGAACCCCACGGAGGCGGGCGAGAACCAGCGCAGTCTGCCCTGCTTCAACGATCCCCTGTGGGTCGCCGCAGTCGGCACCGGCTCCGGAACCGAGATGCCTGCGCTGCATACGCCGGCTCCCATCGTCACCTCCAATGCCAACCTGCAGACCGCTACCAATAACCCGACGGTGCTGGATGCCGTGGCAGTAGTGCGTACACCGATCTCCTTCGTCTGGAATCAGACCTCCGGGGCCTACGAGACCTCGGAGTGGAATGGTGTGCTCGACCGTGGAGGCGGCAGTGAGATCGCGCTGGTGCCGACGCCTCTTGACCAGGCACTGACACCGCGGATCAACCTCGACTACTACCGCGTGCGGCTGAACACGGCGGCGACCGCCATCGATGCAGCACGTCGCGCCGGCGACCCTGCCGGCAATGAGCCGCCGCTGATGGTTCCTACCGGAACCAGCCTCGCGCGCTTTGAGAGCGTGGATGCCGCCAGCAACGGCGGGATCCGCCAGCTCCTGGCCAACTGGAGCGCAACCGCCGCCAACAGCGATGATCGGCTGGCCCTCCAGGCCGGCTGCGACATTGAAGTACATGACCCCGCCTGGAACACCGCGTGGCAGACCTACGAGATTCCCGGCCCGGTGCGCTGGATGCGGACCTATCCCCACAACCAGCAGCCCGCGGGGAGTACGCTCTCACAGGGGAACCTCGCGATCGGTGCGACGATCCCTCCCATCACCTGGGCCAACCCTCCGGTCACAGCGACCCTTGGCGCCGTGGAGCCCAGCGGACGCATCAGCGGCTTCGAGCTGGACAGCGGTGCCCTGAGATGGCAGGTCGACCCGCGAGCAGCCTTCCCGCGAACGACGGCAGGGATAGGTGGCCAGGAGTCTCAGGGGATGACGTTGTCCGGCGTTGCAGGCGATGCCAGCACCCTGGCAGTCGCCTCGACTCTGTGGCCCCTTGGCGGGGGAGGCCTGGCTCCGCAAACCAGCCTTAGTGCCCTGATGGGCCTGCGCGGGGACGTTGACTACCAGGTGCACCTCGGTCCCGGGGTAGCCGACACCGTGCGCGTCCGAGCGGTCGCAGCGGGCACCGGCACACAGGCCGACCCCACAGACGACAGCCCGACGCGGGTGTGGCTGCTGGAGCAGTTCAGTGCTCTGAACAGCCCCCAGGGCTGCCTGCGGCCGAGTGCGTACCAGGTCGACAGGTTCTCGCGTGTCCTGCGCGTGCCCACGATAGCGGCCCACAATGTGCCGCTCATGACGGACATGACGATCTCCGCCGATACGGTTGCGGGCAAGGCCGTGGTGACACAATGGGCCGACGACGGGGCACCGAACCCCACCTGGCGTGAGGAGCTCCACGTCTTCCCGCCGGCGCACGATTTCGTCTACGCCTCCGGCTTCATCAAGCTCAACCACTACCCGGTCGTCTGGGCGCCCTCCGGCGCCGGTGCCAGCCCGGTGGTCATGCTGCCGGATGATACGCCCGACCTGAGCGACAACCCGCGGGTGCTGGGTGTCGTCGCCGGCGAGCCAACCATGGCCTTGTCTCTCAATGGCGTGAACTACAACGCCTTGCTGCCCAACGGCTGGCTCGACCTGCGCAGCGCCTACGTGGACGTGAACGGCAACGGCAGCTACGACGCCGGGACCGACATCAGCGCCCTCGGCCTCGAAGTGATCGTGTCCTACACCGGGTTCCACGAGCCGTCGATCTCTTGGGTTCGGCCGAGCAACCTGCCAGCCGTCTACCAGCCCGACGTCAACGGTTTCGTGCGCATACCCAATCCCGGTCTGAGCCTGTCCCTGGACAGACATCAAGTCCCGGTGGAGTTCGGCCTCTCACGGGCCACGCCGACCGTGGCCGGTCGGACGCTCTTCCTGGGCACCGACGGGTTTGACCCCGACTTCAGCAACAGCTTCGTGGCGCCGGGTGGCGCAGCCTCAGTTCGCGACACCCTGCTCGCCCTCAACTGGGACCCGGTGACCGGCGGCACCAGCGGCCAACTGGTTCAGCCGGCCTGGACGAGCGCCGCCGACATCGTGCCAATCGTCCGTGCGCCGGTGACGGTCGTCGGCGACACGGCCTACGTCGCCTCCTCCGCTACCGATGCGCCAGACACAGCACCCACCCAGGGCTATGTGAGTGCGATGGCCACCGAACGCACGGTCATCGCTGCAGGCTCGCGGGTGATTGAGTGCGTGGGCTCGAAGCCGGCGCGGACGCTCGTGGGCTACGTGACCACTTCCGGCCAAGTGCGCACTTTCGGGCACCTGGCGAAGTGCACTCGCCTCGATAACGGTGACTACCTGGTGGTCGACTCGGGCCTCAGTCAGGTCATGGAGCTGGACCAGGACGGCAACGTCCAGTGGAGCGCGGGGGCCGGAAGCGGCGCCAAGCTGCTTCTCGACCGTCCGACCGATGCCTGGCGCTATGAGACCAGCGACGGCGTGACCCGCATCCGCCATACCGTGGTCGCAGATGCGGGCTACAAGCGCATCGTCGAGTTCGTTACGGTGGTCACCACCGCCCCCTGGACCGCTGGGACCAACTATGCTCTCGGCAGCCTGTCCATGGTCGGGACCACCTGCTACCGGTGCATCGAGCCCCACACCGCCGCCGCCGGTAACCAACCGGCCGGGACCGGGAACTGGAACCTCTACTGGAGCACCGCGACCGATGAGGCCTATGTCGTGAGCCCCTCCGCCGTGCCGACCGGAGAGCCCGGCCAGTTCGTGCAGTTGGAGTACCAGACTGCGCAGCCCATTCTCGACCCGCAGACCGGGGAACTGTGGGGATACCTGGCCTCGGCCAGCAACTGGCGCACTCCGCTGATTGTGGAGCCGCCTCACTGGGACGCCGCCGGCAACTACTACCCCGCAAGGATCCAGCCGACCGGGGCCGTCTGGGGCGCCACCATCGGAATCATCGGTACACCCGCCTTCGCTGCCGGAGCCCGTGTCTGGAATGCGTGGACTGCGCTGTATGACGAGCAGTTCACGAATATCCGGCAAGTCGGCTATGTGAACTACGGCAATGCGCTCTTCGGGACCAGCACGCCGGCAGACACCTTCGTGTGGGTAGTGGCTTCAAGCTACACGCCCTTGCCGGGCGCCCCGATGGGCCTGTATGAGTTTGAGCTGACCGGCGGCACTCTGTCCCACGGTTTCACACGGGCGGAGTATGTGGCCTCCGGACAGGGTACCATCACCTTGCCGGGCGGGCAGGTCTTTACGAAGGCCTTCTTCCCGACCTGCGCCCAGCGGCTGCCCGATGGTAGCTATCTGATTGCCAACTACGCCGGGGCTGTGCCGAACCTCACGCCGAACAACCTGAACGCGCTCTCCTTCGATCAGGTGCTGGGCAGCGAGGTGTTCCGCGAGTACAACGGCACCGTCTGGGTCGGGGACCGACTTCCGGATCCGAGGAAGCCGTCCTGGCCCGAGCCGATCAGTCTGATCAGTTCCGTACAGCGGCCCTAGTCGGCCGGCCTCCTATCGGTTCGGGTGCGCAGCTCGGACCGATGCACCGAAACTGCGATCTGCGTGCTGTATGTCGGTAACATTACCCCGCAGCGGGTTCGAGGGGGACGGGCGCTGGGTATCGTTAGCATGGCGGGTGCTGGTGGTGGGTCGGAGGTGAGTGTGTGAGAACGCAAAGCAATACCCATGTCTCCGCGGTTGGAGGAAGCGTTGTTATGAAGCGTGCATTGGCGCTGTTGATCACACTAGGAGCTGTTGGGTTCCTTGTCGGATGCTCCACGCCCCCACCGGGCGAGGTGCGTACCTTCATGGAAGACCCTAATGCGTCCCCGGCGCTGACGGATGCCTCACACCGCTGGAACATGACCAGCATGCGGCGGTCCTTCTCCTGTCCGCTCTGCGGCTGGTCCGCCTCGGCCGGCGTGGTTGGTGGCCTTCCTGTGCGTTGCCCCGACTACTATGGCGTCCACGGGCTGCAGACCATCTCGCTGCTGCCGACCTTCCGCAGGGTCATCGATACCGTCGAGATGACCGGCGCGAACGCTGCCGATCAGTGCGACTACCACTACCAGGATGCCGCCGGTGTGGATCGCTACTTCGCGGTCATGGGCCGTCCGTACCATCCGAACAACGTCCGGTTCATCCCGACTTCGACCCCACCAACGCCGGGATCCACGCCGCCTGCTCGGCAGTCGCGGGTCTTCGTCGAGACGCGAGGTTTGCGGGATACCACCGGGGGAACAGCCCTTCCGGGCAACGAGGGAGGCTTCACCCTTCAGCGAGCGCGGTTCCTGTACGTCCCGCCGGGCGTGTCTGAGCCTCGCGCCTATGCCTATCACGACACTCTTGAGGGCGACCAGGTCGGCGGGGCTGCAGGTGACGGCTTTGCCGACGTCTCCGAGGCCTACGGCGATCCCATGGCACAGCGCTGGATCGACCCGATCAACAACGGCTTTGCGGTCGCCGTGAATCCGCACCGCGTCTCCTCAGATGACCGCTACTGGGTCCGCTACACGGTCCTGCGCACCAGTGCCGTTCCAGCGACGAACACCTGGCGGCTGGAGATCTACAGCCGCATGAACGGCCTCGAGATGGACACGGGGGTCCGCACCGTCACGCCACCCTCCAACCCCTTCTACATCGTGACGCTCAGTGGTTCCTTGCGCTGTGCGGTGACGCAGCGACAGGATCCTGACACTTCGAATCTGACGCCGGCCTCCTGGGTGTTCTCCTTCCGGATCGCCTCGAACTGCCGCGTCGTTCCGGGCGGAGCCGACGGCCATCGTCCTGCAGTGATCGACCCGACCACTCTGGCCGGTTTCGACACCTTGACCTGGCCACAGCTCTCGTGGCCGATGGACGGCGTCCACTTCGACATCGCCGACACGGCAGCGCCGGCCTATGGGCGCGTCACTGATACCGACGACGTCCATGCCGGGAGCAACAACCTGAACCGACGTACCCGCTTCCCGATCGTGGTCCAGCCCGGTGAGGTCGGCGTCGGGCGCGTCGAAGTGCAGTGGTCTCAGCGCAACACAAACCTGAACAACCTGACCTGGTCCGGTAGTGGCGCCTCAAACAACGCCTTCCGCTACGATCCGCCGAACACGAACGGCCCACTGCATGAATGGTGGTACGATCGCGCCGGTGAAGGCTCCAACTACGGGTGTGCCTCCTACAATGCCAACGCGCCGAACGGCGCAGTCTACGATCCCATTGTGTGCCGCTTCATGTCGACCCGTGCCAACGTGCGTCCGACGAACGAGACCGACCGGCATGGCAGTGTGGAGCCTACACGGAACGCGCCCGCTAACATGGGAGCTTCCGCTTACCCGCGGATTCTGGCCGACGACAGCATCGCCGGATCGCGGGATGGTGCGGTGAGACCGGGCTCGATCACGGAGCGACGGCCCTTCACAGTCGATAACCAGGGCCTGCAGAGCGGCAGCCCGGTATTGGTGGACGGCGCCTGCTGGGCCCAGGGCGTAGCCCCCGGGAACGTGACTGAGCAGACGAGCGAAGCCAGGAACGCCACCATCGATGACATCACCCTGTGGCGAGGGACGCCGCAGGTCAACGACGCCTACTACTTCGGCGGCACTTCGCGCTTCACAGGCCTCATCCTGGACTTCTCGCGTGCGGCGGCCTCCCTGGATATGACCACCGTGTGGGAGTACTCCACCGGTGGCGGCGCGTGGAGCCCCCTGAACACAAACCTGTGGGAAGACCACACGATCGGGCTCCAGTCGCAGCTCCTCGGCCGACGCACAATGCGGTTCGACCCGCCCGGTGGTTGGTCGACGGACACCATCGGCACCATGCAGAACCTTTACTGGATCCGCTGCCGCTGCACCGTCTACAACGCCTCGGCGACCTTGCCGCTCGCGTCGCAGGCGTGGCTGATTCCCTCCTACGGCGGCATCAGCCGTTGCCCCCTGGAGGGCTGGGCGGGTGTGGCCGGTTCCGAAGGCTGCGGCGCCATCTTCGTCGATACGCAGGGCGGGACCCTTCCGTACTTCCCGCACCCGCTGACACGTACGCCGGGAACTGCGCTGAACTCCGTGGTCAACTCCGACAGTTGGTGCCCCTACTGCCTGGCCGCCGGGCGTTGCGTCCCCGTTGTTCCCTGGTCGACCGCAGCACGGCTCGATAGGCAGATGGTGCAGTCGATGATCGTGGCGGAGCAGGGCACCACCCCGGCGCAGCAATGGTCCTCGACGCTGCCGACCTTGCGACCGCAACTGCCCGATGACGCGGTCCAGATGGGGCCGGTGAACAAGAGCCTGCCCCAGTCCTCCAGTCGACCCTTCTGGGTCTCGATCGCGGTGCCCAAGTACCAGCGATCCTCTGAGCCGGGCGACGCACCGGGTAACAACCTGGCGAACAACTGGGGCTACCGTGGTCAGGCCGTCCTGTACCAGACCATCAGCCCGCGCGGCTACACCGGGCTTGACTACCCCAACGACTACAACGACAACGGGCAGTGGGATATGTTCTACACCTGCCCGGACTGCGGCACGCGTCAGGCTGTCGGCGACGTCCCGCCGAACGCCTGGGCCTGCGCCAACCCCAGTTGCCCGGGTCACGTCTTCTGCAACTGGTGCGGGACGATCTGGCCTGCCGGTACCACCAGTTGTCTGTACTGTGGGGGCACGGTCACCGCTGTCGCGCGGACGGCCAACAACGTCAACCACAACATGCTGGCCTGCGAGGAGTACGAGCCCTTCGACGTGCAGTTGAGCGTGCTCAAGCTGCTCGAACTCGCAGCGGACCGCCAGGCGGCCGACCTGGGTCGCACTGCCGGCGGCGTCAACCTGAAGTCCCCTGACGGCGGGGCTGCAATCGCCGACAATGACCCGCGTGCGGCCGACCCCGCGAACGTCTCTCACTGGGGCGAGTTCGTGATCCGCAACGAGGGCAACACTCTCCCCTCGCTGCTGGGGCTCAATGCCAACACCACAGCGGACAACGCGCTGTACCGAGCCATGCGCCCCGAGGCGCTGCAGGGGAGCCGTTCCTACAGTTGGGCCGGGAGCCGCAACCCGATCGCCCTCGGTCTGAACCGGACCTTCTTCCCGGACATGCCCGGCGGCGCTTACAACCCGCTGATCCCGACTTCCACTGTGCCCTGGCAGCCCCTGATCGCGCAGCCCAGTGCGCCGGCAGGAGCGGCAACAGGCGGCGCGGTGCGGGTAGGTGCGGGCTCAACGGCAGAGAACGGCGGCGCTGCACCGACGGCCACCGATGTGATCGGAAACGGCCAAGTGCTCGGACGCTACAACAACCTCCTCATCTACTATCAGGACACCAACAACAACGGTGTCTTCGACTTCTACCACCCGGCGACGGCGGCCAACTCGACCACGAGCGCACAGGAGGTCTTCGACCCCGTGCGTGACGAGGCGATTGAGCCCTACGTGGTCGCCCAGTCGAGGATGCGCGTTTCCGAGTCCCGACTGCCCTTCAATGACTACGGGGACAAGGATGCGGCTCCGACGCTGTGGTTCCGTCAGAACGCCGGCGGCGAGCCGTCCGGGATGCAGTTCCTGTGGATGCGCACTTCCGGGGCTACGCCGGATGCACCCAGCAGCCTCATCTACACCAATGCGACTGCTGCCGGGGCCGGTGAGAACCGGAACTACACCTGGAATGGTGGGGTCTCAGCCCTCGACCTCGGCACTGCGACGCTGGCTCAGAACGGACCTGCCGACATCTACCGCGATCCTGCGGGCGGCGCCTACGCAGTGTGGCACTCGACCAACCGTGCCGGTGGCGGCCTCCGCAGCGTGGTCCGACAGAGCACCTTCAATGCCGGCTCCGGTACCTGGAGCGCCCCCGTCAACGTGACGATGAACCAGGAGCGCGCTGAGGGCGTGCGAGGCTTCTTTGATCCCGATTACGCCAGCGGCGGCCAGCCCTTGCACTGGACCTTCTGGCACTCCGGCACGCGCGGCAACGAGCGGGCAGTGTTCGAAGCCTGGTACTGGGGCGCCGGGGGCAAGAAGACCGCGGTAGCCGGTGGCCCGCTGCCTCTGGACATGGCCAAGCAGCCGTCCGAGCCGAGTGGCACCGTGCGGACGCTGTGGGATGTCGACAGCCTTGGGCCAATCCCGGCCGTTGGCTGGAACCCCGACGGCACCGGCCCCTCCACAGGCTTCGTCGATCTGCAGAAGTTCCCGCAGGGACCCTTCTCGGCGGTCAAGGACATCAGCCCGATGCTGTACCTGCCGCCGACTGTCTACAGCGCCAACAGCGGCGATCCCAACGGCGACGTAACGCAGCCCCAGATCCGCGTGTTCTTCGCGGGCTACGCCCGTCACCTGGGCAACTACGATATCTACGAAGCGCGGTTCCGCCGCAAGGACCTCCTCAACGGCACGAACAACTGGGGCAAGATCGCCTTCCTGACGCAGGAGTATGACGAGCGAATCCGTCCCTCCGGCTTGCCCGCGACGAACCCGACAGAGGTTGAGCAGGGCATGCCTGGTTCGGAGCCCGGCGAGGAACTGACCGCCGATGCGCTGCGCCGCGAGTTCCACTCCCTTGACCTGGACTGGGTCACCGGTACCGACTACGTGCACGGTTCCGGCGGCGCGAGCTTCCTGATCGGCGTCAAGCTCTACGGCGTGCCGGACAACATCCAGTACTACGATGTCACCTGGTCCGGCAAGCCCGAACGCGGTGAGTACTACGACGCCAAGCGCGGTGTGTATGTCGTGATCCCGCGCCTGCGACGGCACGACGACCAGTTCATGGACTTGCCGAGCTGGCCGTCCGGACCCGCTGCTCCGGCCGGTGGGCTGGGGTCATGCCAGTACGTCCCGGCCGGTGCTTCCTCTGCCGGCCAGAACGAGTATGAGCTGATTGAGCCGACCACAGCGGCCCTGCCCAACGACCAGAAGCGGCCGCTGCGCATGGAAATCGACCCGGTCCTGGGGCGCATACGCTTCTCGGCACCGCTGTTCAACTCCCAGAACCCGTCGGACCGAAGCTGCGTGTTCAACGCCGGCTTCAGCCAACTTGCCAACAAGATCGAGGACGTCTTTGTCTGCGCCAACTACTCGGCCTTCCTGCGCCGCATCACCACTTCGCAGGCCGACGATGACTGCCCGACGGCGATCATGCAGTCCGGCCCGTGGAACGGGAATGTCGCAGCTCCAACGACGCAGGCGCGACCTTGGGGACCGCAGAGCAACAACAACACGCTCCAGCTCTTCTGGCGACGCAGCTTCGGAACCGGCCAGGCACCGTACTACGGCCGGAGCTGCTACATGATGAAGCAGTTCTCCTGGACCTTCCGGGTGGACCATCCTCCCATCGCGGGTCCGAAGACCTCGGTCATCGTCAAGTGCGGGGGCGCGAACTACACCGCCGGTGCCTATCGACGCGGTCCCTTCCCGCAGACCGATCCGAACGGAAGCCAACTGGTCGGTCCGGGAATGCCCACCGAGACGGTGAACTGGCCCGTCGTGAACCAGACGCGTGACGACTACCCGTCTCTGGCGCCGGGCTGGAACGAGTACGATGTGGACCTGACCAACGGCACCGTCTCCCTGTGGCCGGGTGCCTTCCGCTGGTGGGAGTACGCCCACGGCGAACACGGCATGGACTACTTTGAGCCGGGTACTGCCCTGCTGGTCACCTACACCGACCTCAACGGTACGGTGCACACCGACGAGGCTCACACAATCGGTGGCTGGAGCCAGGAAACAATTGTCCCAATTGATACGGTAATCTCGGAAGGTCCTTTGCGTGTGGCCGAGGAAACCTACACCGTTCCCGTGCGACCGGTTCCGCAGGGCAACGATCCAGCCCCGGTCTCCTGGAGATACTGGATCAGTTGGACCAGCCCGCGCCCGGTCTATGACCTGCGCACCTACCTGCCGCAGCAGTCGTCCGATATCTACTACTGTGCCGTGCAGC
Source organism: Armatimonadia bacterium (assembly GCA_039679385.1). Lineage (NCBI taxonomy): Bacteria > Bacillati > Armatimonadota > Armatimonadia > Armatimonadia bacterium. Next base: position 77,415 of record JBDKVB010000091.1, read on the forward strand.
CGGAGTTCCCGGCACTGGTGCGTGAGTCCACCGCAAGCACCTTTGCCCGAGACGCCTTCAGGCCGTGAGCATCGTGTCGGGCCCGTCTTGTACGCGCAGACGGGCAGAGCGCCCACGCCGCACGAGCCCCGGCGGTTCCCGGTCCAGCAGTCCGGAACCACGGGGCCATCGGCTTGTTGGGGCGAGGAGAAGCGCATCTCAGGGACCGACGGTTGGCGCTCAACAACGGCCAGACTGCTGCGCAGGACTTGCTTGACGAAGCCGTTTGCATAGGGTACACTTTCGCCGAGTTCTCCGTGAGTGTACGATTTCTCTCATAGCCTTAGGAGGAGCCCGTCATGGCCAGGGGCCACAAACACATCGTGGGCCTCGACATCGGAAGCTCTGCCATCAAAGCGGTTGAGCTGCGTCGTAGTGGCTCCTCCATTGAGTTGCTCGGACGACCAGCTATTGTGCCAACCCCCGAGAACAGCGTCGAAGGGGGAGTGGTCGTAGACACCGCTGCGGTCGCAGGTGCGCTCAACGAGGCCTGCGAGATGGGCGGCTTCAAGACGAAGCAGACCTTCGTGTCCGTCGGAGGCGATTCGTCCGTTGTCGTGCGCATTACCGAAGTGCCCAAAATGTCCGGCAAGGAACTCGACGAGGCCATCCAGTGGGAGTTGGACCGTCAGACTCCTTTCCCCATTGATCAAACCATCTACGACTACCAGACTATCGAACCGCCGGACGCCGACCCCAATGCGCAGAACATGGAGGTCCTCATTGCCGTTGCTCAGGAGGACATGGTCAACGCCCACGTCGACTCCATGCTCAGCGCCAAAATGGTCCCGGTAGCGGTCGATGTCGAGCCCCTCGCGATTTCGCGCGCCCTCATCGACGTCGCTGATGGCGCCTATGCCGACCAGACTATCGGCATTGTCCACATCGGCGCTACGGCGACTCTGATCATCATCGTCCGCAAAGGCCTGCTCACCTTCGTGCGTTCGGTTCCGAACGCGGGAGGCGGACTCACAGGCACCATACGCCAGAACTTCATGGGCGATGAGAAACTCGCCGAGTATGTGAAGCGGCAGTTCGCAGACCTGTCCGAAAGCGCCTATGACACCGGCGAGGGAACGGCTCTGCCGCCGCCGCCGGCCTCTGATTTCGACGAGGGCGAAGTGGACTCGGTCTTCGAGGCCTCCGCCCCCGATGCAGTGCCCACGGGTCGAAGAAGCGCTGAGACCGAGGCCGCGGTGACGCAGGTGGACGTGCCGGATACCGCCCTGCCCTCGGCTCCCCAGCCTCCCGCTGGGACACCGGACGCGGCTCTGAGTGGGGATGAGCTGGCGGCCAGGGAAGTCGTCTACGAGGCCATCGCTCCTTCTCTCGTTGACTTGGCAACGGAGATCCGCCGCTCAATCGACTTCTACCGACGACAGCACCGCAACGAGGAAGTGGACCGGCTCCTGCTCTCGGGTGGGTCCGCCGTGATGAAGGGGCTGGCGGACTTCATGGCCGCCGAAACCGGCATCACCACTACTGTCGCCGATCCCTTCGAGCACATCCAGTGCGAGGACAAGGCGGTCTCGCGCCAGTACCTCCACGAGATCGGACCGGCAATGGTTGTGGCCCTCGGGTTGGCACTGCGAGACATGGTGTAGAATAGGCTCACAAGCAGGTCTGCTAGGCCGGCCTGCCGCGGTGAGTAGGGCTTGGCGGTGGCAAAGTAGCACTTCACAGCAACGCGTAGGGCTTGCTGCAGGGGGAGCCTTGGCGCGAAACGTAATGCGCCCCTAACGGGGAGGGTCACTGTGCTCAGAATCGATCTGCTGCCGGCCCGAATACCGAGAGCCAGAACCAACAAGAGAATCCTGGCCGTCATGGGCCTCCTCCTGGCGGCAGCAGTCCTTGGCTTCGGTTTCCTGTTCACGACGCTGCAGACGTCAATTGGCAGAAAGAACCAGGAACTCGCCGACGCCACCAAGCTGGCTGACGAGGTTCGCAAGCTCGAGAGCGAGGTCAGCGCGAAGAAAGGCCGCCTGCAGCCGATCGCCGACAAGGTGGCCTTCATCGACCAGGCCGACGAGTGCGGGTACCCGTACTTTGACCGAATGTACAAGATACTTGAGTTCATCTACGGAGGCGCTGAGCTTCGCTTCTTTGGGATCATGGCCCACAACTCCGGCGGGTTGGTCGGGGACGGTTCCCGCGAAGCCCTCTACCACGTCGGTGGGCCTGCCGGCAGCGTCGATTGCGCCTTCGGCGTGAGGATAAAGAACACCAACGAATTCGGCCGCTTCATTCTGAACCTTATCCGCTGCCCCGAGATAACTGACGTTCGTATCTCTGGAGCGGTACCGGCGGGTCGCGTCGTTGCAGCGCGGTGGCCGCAGATACTCCAGCAATGGAACTTGCCCTACTTTGGCATCCCAACCGGTGCCCTTCAGGGGCTTAGCCTCGGTGGCGGCGGCGGCGCTCAGGGAGCCGCCGGTGGAGCGCCGGAGGGCGGAATGCCGACAGGGGCCGAGGCCGGTTCCCCGTCCGAAGCAAGCGGCATGCCGACGGAGCCCGGCGCTGGTGGCGGTCCGGCCGCAATGGGCGGCGCCGCGGCGATGCAGGCTCTGTCTGTGCAGCCCGCGCTGGACGGTAGCATCGACGTCCTGGTTACGTGCCAGTTGGTACATCCCATCATGGTTCCGCAGCCGGCCAGTGGAGCGGCTGCCGCTCCCGCTGGTGGTCCGGGTGGCGCTCCTGGCGGAGCACCCGCCGGGGCTGGCGGACCTCCGGGTGGCGCACCGCCCGGTGGCGAGGCCGGAGCTGCCGCACCAGGAGCCGAAGAGCCCGGAGCATCTGGTGGTGGTAAAGCAGGTGGCGGCGGCGGTGGCGAAGAAAAGGGTGGTGGCGGCGGGCTTGGAAAGGGCGGCGGCGCCGATGCGGGAGCAGGAGAAGAGTAGTCACTGTTGCAGCGGTGGGAACAGGGCCTGAACTCGGCCAGAGGATGTAACGGTCAGGGGAGATTGACCCATGCTGGGAAAGATACCGCCGTTTGTCTTGGGGCCTGTCGGTCTCGTCCTGATCCTGGGCCTGACCGTCGCCGGGTACATGTTCATGCTGAAGCCCAAGCAGGCGGAGATAGCCAGTATCGAGCAGAAGATCGAAGAGCAGCAAAAGAAAGCGCAGGAGAAGCAGAAGGTCGAGGGCGATCTCGACAAGGTCAATAGGGACTGGGAGACGGCTCACGAGGGGCTCGCCCAGATCATGGACGAGCGCTCCATCCCCCTGTCGATGGGTCACCCCTTCGTCGCCATGACGAACCTGTGGCGCGAAACACGGGAGGACCTTCCGTCGCTGGTGGAGAAGTTCATCCGCAACAGCGGCTGTGTATTGATCCAGGGAACGCAGGGCTGGACGCCGCCCAATGCACCTCTGGGTACCGATGTCCAGTGGATCCGCTTCGGCGTCGGGCCGTCTGGCGCGACGGCGGGGACCGCGATCCCTGGCGGCGGAAACCCCTTGTGGGTTGCGGGGTCCATGGCCGATGTGGAGCGGCTCTACAAGTCGCTGCGGAACTTCCCGCGGGCGATCACCATCCATCACCTGGGTATCATCCGGCTGCGTGATTTGGTGGGGACGCCCCTTTACAACCAAGTGCGCGAGTTGATCGATCGACCGGACGAGGAAGTCGTGGTCGCACCGATCATCCTGACGATCTACCTGTTGGCTGAAGCTACTGAAGCGGCTCCCGCTGCGGCTGCTGCCGGTCCCGGCGGCCGCGCACCGGGTGGCGCTCCCGGTGGCGCCGGCGGACCTCCGGGCGGAGCACGCCCGGGTGGCGAGGCTGCAGGCGGGCCTCCTCCGGGCGAGGGTGGTCCAGGTGCCGAAGCACCGCCTCCGGGCGGCGGTGGCGGTGGGGGCGAAGAAGGCGGAGGCAAGACGGGTGGCGGAGGCGGAGCGGACGCTGGAGGCGGCGAGGAGTAACCGATACAGCAGTTGGCCGTGTGTCGGAACCGAATTCCGTGCCCACCACGGGCACAAGGAGAACCCAGCGTGGATAGAGAGCACCTAGCGAGGGCTGCGGTCGCGGCCGGCATCTTTGCCTTGGTCGTAGCTGCCGTGTGCGGCCTCTGGTTCGTCCTCCCCTCTTCCCGTGGGGGAAGTGTGGCGGTTGCACAGGGAGAGCCGGGAGCTGCGGGCGGGGCCGAGGGCGGTTCGCCGTCGGAGCCGTCTAGCCCTGGCGCGCCCCCGGCAGCACCGGGAGAGACAAGCGGCGGTCCGGGAGCTCCGGCTCCGGCGGCTGGGAGCACGGCACCCGTCGACACCGGGACGTGGAGCCTGGCGACGTCGCCGCTTGAGCCTTCGCGCCCGAATCCCTTTGCTCCAATCGACACCCCTGAAGCCGAAGTCAAGTTCAGGACTTCTGCGGTGCGGTATGGCATCGACTGGTCCCGTCAGCCGCTGGGTATGGTCACCAACCTGCCGCAGCCGAGCATTCCGGCGGCCCCACCCGCACCGTTACCCCCGAACCCGACGCCCCTTGCTGACATGGTGCGCGTGAGTAGCGTCGTATGGCCGCAGCAGGATCTCCGCGCGGGCGCCCCGGGAAGGGCTTTCGCAACCTATGAAGATGCGGAAGGACGTACACGCCTCGCGGCGCCGGGCGGTCAGATCGTCGTGACCAATCCAGACACGCGCGAATCACAGCGCTGGCGAGTAGTAGGCGTAGAGCCCGAGGCCGTTATCCTACGCAATAGCGACACCGGCGAGCAGACCCGCATGCCGGTACAGCCGCGAAGTGGCGCCGAGAAGAGGTACTGGGGCGCCAAGCGGATGTCTGACGACCTCGGCCAGGGGACCACGGACAAGCGAGTCATCCCGGGCCGGGGCTCAGTCCTTCCTGGCGGTGCCGCTGCCACGCAGTCGGCGCAGGGCGCCGCAGGGATGGAAGCCGGCAGCGGAAGCTCCATGCCCTAACGCGAGCCAAGGCGTCCCCGGGGGAGAGAATGCGTGTGGAGTGCTGATCTGCCTGCGTTTTGGATATCATAGCTTGCAATCATTCGTCGCGAGCTGCAGCCGGAAGAGAACCCGGCTGAGGATGAAGGAGAGACAACATATGGAACGGAGACTGTTGGTGGCGTTGGTCATGCTGCTCGCTCTGGGCGTGGTGACTGTCGGGTCGGCCGACGGCGGCGCGCAGATGGTTTCCGTGAACTGGGCTGACAAGCCGCTGTCGGAGGTGCTGTCCACCCTCAAGGCGAACTACGGGGTGAACTACGCCCTGCCTTCCGAGTTCGGCTCGATCCCGGTCAGCCTCAACCTGTACGGCGTGACGGTCGATCGAGCTGTGCAGGCGGCTGCACAGAAGGCCGGGCTCACCGCTACGAAGAGCGGAAACACTTGGCTTCTCAGCCGGCCTGAGGCAAAGACGCCGGCGACCGGGACAGCCGTCTATGCGCAGTTCCCCGGGATGGGCATGGGTGGCAGCATGGAGATGCCGATGATGCCTGAAGCGAATCCGGCGGGCATGGAGCTCTCAATGCCGAGTGCCAGTGGCGGCTTCGGTGGCATCCCCGGTCGGACCGTGGCCAGCAGCCAGCAGGGCGCGGCGGGAACCACACAGCAGGGCATGTTCGGGCTTACGCAGCAGAGGACAAACCTTAACTTTGTCGTCATCCCGCTGTTCCGCTCTGACCCGATCAGCATCGGTACCGCCTTTGGCGGCCCCGATATGGTCGTCGAGGACATGACCAGCAGCGCTGGCAGCGGCGGCAACGGTGGCAACGGCAACAACAGCGGGTATGGCAACAACAGCGGCGGCTACGGAAACAACAACGGCAGCAACCGGGGCGGTCGGGGTAACAACAACAACAGCGGCTACGGTGGCGGCAACAACAACAACAGTAACCGCAGTAACCGTAGCAACCGGAACTACTAGACGGCGGTAACCCCCCGCCCTGAAGAGCAGGTCGGGTGTGGCGGTCTTCGAGCGCTTCTGTGAGTCAATGCCTCCGACGCTGAGCTGACGAGCGGCCCATATGTGACGGAGGCGACAGCCGGGCGTGGGTGTACCCCACGCAGGGAGGGTATCAATGGTCGTAACAACCAACCACTGCCACGCGCGCTGGCCTGTAGCAAGGGTGGTCGCTCTGATCTGCGTGTGCCTGACTGCACTGCCTGCCTTCGCGGCAGACGAGACGGACGGCTCAGGCGCTCTCCCGATCAACCTGACCATCAAAGACGAGTCGGTCGCCAACGTGATGACTATGTTGTCAGAGGCGGCTGGCATCAACATCGTGGTGGGACAGGATGTCACGGGACGGATCGCCGGCGTGAACCTGCGAGGTGTGACCCTCGAGGAAGCCCTCCGCGCCATAGCGCTCTCGGCTGGGCTCAATTGGTACAAGCAGGACATGGGCTACATCGTTACGTCGAAGCCGTTGCCTGCCGACGCGCTCAAGCCGGCGGAGCAAGAGGCTTGGCGGCCGGTCCTTGCGGCAGGCGCGAAGGAGGCCCCGGTGGTTGCCTCCGCGCTGGTTAGGCCATCCGTATCTGCGGCTCCGGTGGCTCCGATCGTTCCGGCTGTGCCCGTAGTTGCAGGGGGTACGCCCATCGCATCGTCGACGGGCGCTGCAGAGCGAGCGCTCGTCGCAACTGCGTCGGTGGCTGCGCCGGTCACGGGCAGCGTCCGACCGACGCTGTCGGCTCCGGTGAGCCCAGTGGTGCCTCTGGCCGCCGGGCGTCTGACGAGTGCTCCTGCAGGCAGCATGGCTGCAATTGCCCCCGTCATCCCAGCGGCGGCGCACACCACTGCGGGCGCGGCTGACGCCGGCGGCATCTCCGGCCGCACGACAGCTGCAACGTCGGTGACGTCGCCGTCAGGCCCTGAGCAGACAGGGCAGCCGGTCGCCGGTGCGCCGGTTGCACCAGTCGTGCCGACAGTGGCCGCACCTCGCGCGGGTGTAGCTGCAGAGACGCCGGCGACGCCTGCTGCGACGGTCGTTCCGGCGCCGATTGCGACGGCGAGTCAGCCGACCGTAGTTGCGAGCGCTCCAACGGTAGCCGCGGCTGGCCCGGGCAGTTACGAATCGAACAATGCTGGTGGCCCGAACGGGTCCGACCAGCTTGTGGAGAGCACTGTGGAGGCGGTGCCGAGCGCAGCGCCGAGCACCGAGCGTGTGACGAAGCTGATCCCCGTGAACTACGCCGACCCGGCCGAACTCGCTACTCTTCTGGGCGGAACGGTCAAAGAGGGCGGCGACGTTGGCGCGCGGATGAAGTCCTGGCGTGACCAGGGGTCCCGGAGGGACCGTCTCTCGCGGAATCGGGGTGGCGATAGCGGCACAACGTCGGCCTCGGCCGGTGCGGACGACATCTGGGCACAGATTGGCCTCGGTGGCGGCCTTGGCCGTGGGATGGGCGGCGGCTTCGGCGGGTCAAGCAGCGGATTTGGCGGCGGCGGCGGTTTCGGCGGCGGTGGCCGTCGGGGCGGCTTTGGCGGCGGGTTCGGCGGGGCGGGTGGCACCGGTAGCATGCGCCCGACGGGTGTGGACACCGTGATCGCCTTCATGCCGCAGAACGCGCTTCTCGTGTCCGGCGAACCGGGTGCCATCGACCAGCTCCGAGAGCTGCTGACGCTGCTGGACCAGCCGGCAAAGCAGGTTGAGATATCGACGAAGTTCCTTGAGGTCGAGCTCTCCGACGAGAAGGCGGCCGGCATCGACTGGCTCGTATCCAACGGCAGCCTCGAGTTCTTCCAGCTTGGGTTTGCTCCGGGCACCGCTGTCAACAACTTGGTCCGCTGGTCACGCGGCAAGTTCGAGGCGACCCTTGGCATTACCTCGAGCCGCAACCGTGGTACTGTGATCAACGAGCCGCATGTGGTCGCGCAGAACAACATGCCGGCATACATCGAGTTCTCGACGCAGACCTACTACACGTCGGCCGAGATCACCTATAACGAGTTCGGACAGCGCACCGTTGACTATACGACTGAAGAAGTCGACATCGAGCAGTACCTTGAGGTAACGCCGCGTATCAATGCGGACGACACGGTCACGATGTACCTGATGCCGAACATGTCGGACCAGGTCGGGACATACACCGGTCCGATGGGTGAGTCCGCACCGATCATCAGCGACCAGTATGTGGAGACTCAGGTCACCGTTCCCGACGGCGAGACAGTCGTTCTTGGTGGCATCATCCGCAAGCAGAACCAGGTCAACACCAAGATGACCCCGCTGCTCTCGCAACTGCCGATCGTTGGCCGCCTGTTCCAGTCACGGACGCTGAGCACGGCGTCCTCTGAGCTGCTCATCTTCGTAACCCCTCGGATTGTGCGGGCAATCCCCGCGCCGTAGCAGTCCTGGGCGTAGAGATGCGAGTTGCGAACGGCACGGGGCCTACACCTTGTGCCGTTCGCCATTAGTGGGGAGGCGTCGAACAGCCTTGTTCCGGTATCTGACGGCTGGCGAATCGCATGGTCCGGCGCTAACCGCGATCCTTGACGGGATGCCCGCGGGGGTGCCCATTGTGGCCGCTACGCTCGACGCGGAACTGGCGCGACGCCAGCGAGGCTACGGGCGGGGCGGACGGATGGCGATTGAGCAGGACCGAGTCGAGTTGCTGTCGGGGGTGCGGCACGGCGAGTCGCTTGGCTCGCCGATCGGTCTGAAGATCCGCAACCGTGACTGGCCCAACTGGTCTGAGGAAATGTGCGCCGACTCGATGCCGGATGGCTGGCGTTCCGGGCGGGCGGTAAGGACCCCGCGGCCGGGCCATGCTGACCTGTCAGGGGCAACAAAGTACGCGCATGAAGACATGCGCAATGTACTCGAACGTGCGAGCGCCCGCGAAACTGCGGCGCGCGTTGCCATCGGCAGCCTGGCACGGTGTCTGCTTGGGGCGGCGGGCATCGAGGTGCGCAGCCTCGTTGTGCGGATAGGTAGCGCGGTGTATGAAGGGCCGCAGGAGTGGTCTCCTGAGTTGCTGCGTGCGGCGGAGGCCTCCGACGTGCGTTGCCCGGATGAGCGATCGGCAGAGTCAATGCGAGCGACCATTGACGCCGCACGGGAGGCCGGGGATACGGTTGGTGGGGTGTTCGAAGTGAGAGCCTTCGGGGTGCCTCCAGGAGTCGGAAGCCATGTCGCAAGTGATCGCCGGCTTGACGGGCGTCTTGCTGGCGCACTGATGAGCATCCCGGCGATCAAAGGGGTTGAGGTCGGGATGGGCTTCGCGGCAGCGTCCGGCCTGGGCTCGGAAGTCCATGATGAGATCGCCCTGGCGGAAGACACAGCGGCTGCCTGGCCTTTCAGAAGGCCGACGAACCGCGCTGGCGGGCTGGAAGGCGGCATCTCAAACGGCGAGCCGATCGTGGTAAGAGCCGCTATGAAGCCGATCCCAACCCTGACGCGTCCCCTACAGTCGGTCTGCCTCGACGGGATGGCGCCGGTCCAGGCGCATGCTGAGCGCAGCGACGTCTGTGCTGTTCCTGCCGCGGCGGTTGTCGGCGAGGCGGTCGTGTGCTTCGAGCTGGCTCGGGCCTTCCTGGAGAAGTTCGGCGGCGACCACCTCAGGGACGTCATCGCAGCACGCGACAGCTACCTGCGTGACCGCCGCTCCCTGTGGCACTGGGACGAGTGAGGCACCGATGGACTTGCTGCCACCGGCACGCGCCGTGTTCATCACGGGTTTCATGGGAACCGGCAAGACGACGAATGGAAGTAGGCTGGCCGGGTCGCTGCGTCTTCCCTTCGTCGACACGGACGACGTCGTCGAGGACCTCGCAGGGAGGAAGATCAAGGACATCTTCGCCGAGGACGGCGAGGAGTGTTTCCGGGAGCTGGAGACCGAGGCGCTGAGGAAGGTGCTGCGAGGGCCACGGTCCGTGGTCGCGACGGGCGGCGGAGCAATGACGCGGCCCGAGAACGTTAGCCTGATGAAAGCCGCGGGACCGGTGATCTGCCTTGAGGCGCGGGCGGAGACGATCCAGCATCGAACTGGCCGGCGGTGCGAGCGCCCTCTGCTGCTCACGAGTTCTCCTCTTGACACCATCCGTGAGCTGCTTGCGGCGCGAGCCGAGGCCTATGCCCAGGCGGACTTCCGCGTCAGCACGGACCATGGTGAGCGCGAAACGATCCTGCGGGAGATGCGAAGTGCGCTGGGCAGCGATGCCCGGGGATGCCTGCTGGTGCAGCCCTTCACGCGCGTCCCAGTGTGTGCTGGGAACGGCGAGTATGGCGTTCACCTTGCGCCCGACGCACTGAGGAGCCTTGGGCGGCTCTGCCCGCCCCTGGTTGCCGGAACCCGCTGCGCCGTGGTGACGAACGAGACTGTTGGTAGGCTGTTCGGCGAGAGGGTTCTCGAGTCGCTGCATGCCGTGGGCTGGGAGCCCCGTCTGGCGACGATTCCTGACGGTGAGGCCCACAAAACGCTGAAGACCGTGTCCATGCTGTATGATGCTCTCGTCGATGCAGGTGTCGACGCGGGCGGTGCAGTCTTCGCCCTGGGTGGCGGGGTCGTGGGCGACGTCGCAGGCTTTGTGGCAGCCACCTACCGGCGCGGGATCCGCTTTGCGCAACTGCCGACCACGCTCCTCGCCCAGGTGGACGCGAGTGTGGGTGGCAAAGTTGCGGTGGACCACCCGAAGGGCAAGAATCTGATCGGCGCCTTCTACCAGCCATCCGCCGTTGTGGTCGACACCGGAACCCTTGTGACGCTTCCCGAGAGGGAGCTGCGCTGCGGCTTGGCTGAGGTGATCAAGCATGCGATCATCGCCGATGTTGCGTTGTTCGAGTACCTGGAGGAGAACCTGCACGAGTTCGTGGCGCTCGATTGCCTCGCGGTCCGCTATGTTGTGGCGCGCAACTGCCAGATCAAGGCCCACTTCGTAGAGCAGGACCCCTTTGACCGGGGCGTCCGAGCAGCCCTCAACTACGGCCACACAATCGGTCACGCCCTTGAGCGGGCCGCCGGCGACTGGCAGTTGCACCATGGCGAGGCGGTGGCAGTTGGCATCGCTGCGGAGGCACGGGTGGCCCTGGAGCTCGGGCTGTGTGATGCGGAGACAGTGCACCGGCAGATTGCTTTGCTGGAGCAGGCCGGCTTGCCGACGTACGTGCCCGGGATCGATGCCGATGCCGCGTGGACTGCGCTGCAGCAAGACAAGAAGATCGCTGCCGGGGCGCTCCGGCTGCCCCTGGTGCCCCGCATCGGGGCCGTCGAAGTGCGTGAGCGGGTGGCACCAGAAACCCTCCTGGGAGCTCTGACGATGGCGTGTGGTGAGCCGCACGGGAGCTAGATCAAGTGGTATGAATAGAGCAACGGGAGTGCTGCTGGCCCTCTTGGAGTTCGTGCGAGGGCTCGCGGGAATTGCGGTAACCCTGGCGTTGTTCGCCGCCGCAGGCGCCCTGGTAGTAATGGGGCTCATGGGGACCGCGCCGAAGCCTGTAAAGGTGCCGGCGCTGCAAGGTCTGCCCGCAACGGACGCGCAGAAGGTGGCCTCTGCGACCGGTCTGCAGCTCAAAGTGACCGGACGCGAGTTCGACCCGAACATCGGTCAGGATCGGGTCATCTCCACCAAGCCCTATGAGGGAAAGCGCGTCAAGCGAGGGCGGGTGGTCGAGTGCACCGTCAGTAAGGGGCCGCGTTCGGTGTTGATGCCGAAGGTGGAGGGCCTGACGCTGCCTGCTGCGGAGAGCCGTCTCGGCGAGAAAGGCCTTGGGATTGGTGACGTCCGGCGCAAAGCCAGTGACGTGCCGGTCGACGAGGTGCTGAGCCAGGATCCTGAGGCGGGGAGCCAGGTTGAGCGCGGTCATGGGATCGTCCTGACCGTCAGTGGCGGGCGCGACTTCGGGCGCATCGTCGATCCAGACGGCACCACCTGGCTGTACCGGCGTGTGCGAGTTGCCGTTCCGCGGGGAGCGCCGCTGCAGCGGGTGCAGGTGATCCTGCACGACTCTGACGGCAACGATGACACCGTTTACGACCGCGTCCACCGGCCTGGTGATGCGGTGAGTGTCGACCTGATCGGGCGGTCCGGGTGGCGTGTGGAAGTGTTGGTGACGGACAAGCAGGTATTCTCCGAGCGACTGTGATGCTGGGCAGGATGTGACGCATTTGCAGGCCGATGTCGCCGAGCTGATCCGGCGCAGCAGGGAGGGGGACCGTGCCAGCTTCGATGTGCTGGTGCGGCAGCACTACTCCCTGGCCTATAACGTTGCCTTCCGCATGCTGCGCGACCCCGACCTCGCCTGCGACGCTACTCAGGCGGCCTTTGTGCGTGCCTACCGTGCCATGCCCCGCTTCCGCCAGGACGCGACCTTCTCCACCTGGCTCTACCGCATTGTCACCAATGTCTGCCTTGACCAGCTTCGACATCAGGACCGCACCGTCAACTCGCTCACGGTGCAGGACGAAGACGATCAGGGCTCCCTCGAGGAGATGGAGATCCCGGACGAGCGCAGCGATCCGGCAGCCGCGGCGGAGCAGCGCGAGCGCCAGAGCCTCGTGCAGACGGCCCTGGGCCGGCTGCAGGCCGACCACCGTGCCGTCTTGATCATGTTCGACCTGAACGGGCTCTCCTACGAGGAGATCTCCGAGACCCTGGGAGTGCCCTTGGGCACCGTCAAATCGCGCCTGAACCGGGCTCGACACGCCCTCAAAGAGGCGCTTGGGTCGCACCTGGAACTTTTCCGCTAACCCGGCAGTCCTACCCCCGACCGGGAGGCTTTCCGGTCGAGGTTCTAGGGCTCCTGACGCCGGGCATACCACGAGAGACGTGTGACCATGGACTGCCGCAAGTGCCGTGACCAATTCAGCGCCTATCTGGACGGCCAACTCCCGCCGCCGGAACTTCAGCGCTTCCAGGAGCACCTCGAAGCCTGTGAGGATTGTGCGCGCGATCTGGCTGACTTCCAGTTGGCGGTGACGGCCCTCGGGCAGTTGCCTGAGGTCACTCCCCCGGCGAGACTGCTGGGCCAGATCAGCGCCGCCCTTGATGAGGTAGACGCCGAGACTGCTCGCAGACCGCGCTTTGCGTGGCACTGGTCCTGGCAGTCGGCAGGTGCCCTTGCAGTGGCCGCGTGCGCTCTCTTTGGCTTCGTCGCGGTGCTGAACCGTGGGCCACTCAACTCCGGGATCATCACTCCGCCGGCCGTGTCACGACCAGCGCCGCAAGCTTCGGCAGCCTCAGGCGCGCCACCAGCCTCTGTCTCGGAGAAGCCGGTCGCTCCTTCAGCAGTGCCGGAGGCGCGTCCCACACCGGCAGTGGTCGCCGGGTCTAGCCGAGTGCTTCCACGGACGACGACGAGACCGCGACCCCGGCTGTCACGGCTTGCATCGAGACGGGGCCGCTCTCTAGCAGCGCCGGCTACGGTTGCCGAGCACGACGAGCGCGCTCCTGTGCCGCCACCTCCGCCTGCGCCCGTCACTGAGCGTGAAACGCCATCAGCTTTCGCCAACCTGCTGGCAGGCCGCGACGAGGGCCTGGCGACAAGGTCGATCGCGAGCGGTGTGCCCAGCCTGGGGGCATCGATGGCCGAAGCCATGGTTCCTGCGGCTCCGACTCCCGCCGTGCGGAGCGCCAGAGGCGGCGAGCTTCCTCGCCCCTTCACGCTCTCTACAGCGTCAATGGCGCCTGGTGCCGCCAAGTCAATTGCTCCTTGTATTGACCTCAGCGATGCTGCAGACCGCGACTTGCTGAGCGTCGACCTGGTGCCGCCCCGTCTCCGCGAGGTGGGCCAGCCCAGTGTTGCCGCACTGGTCATAACCCCAAGTGTCGACATCCCTGACGCAGTCGTCAGCGTGGCGCCTGCGGGCGGGCTTGAGGTTACCAACGCAGCAGAGCGCGGCGTCATCTACAAGGGCGAGCTTCCCGCGAGCCGCCGGACGACCGTGGCCGTGCGGATGCTGCCGCAGACAGCCGGCACGCAGCAACTGCGGATCGAGCTCCGCAGTCAGGTCCCCGGCGCCAGCACCGACCTGGACGTACGCCTTCCCGGCTACAAGACGCCGGCGTCGCCTGCTCAGCCCCAACGGAAGCCCACGTCGGCTCCCGCCGATGTGAACTTGGTCCTCCGCGAAACCGAGCTTCGGGCAGCCATCAAGGCCGTCAGCGACCAGACAGGGGTGCGAGTCGACGTTGCGCCCGAAGTCGGCGGGCACCGCGTCAACTACAGCTTCCATGATGTTCCGGCCGACGCAGCGCTCCGGGTCCTGGCCGACGAAGCCGGTTACCGACTTACGCCCGAGGACGGCGGCTTCCGTGTGGGCAAGCCCCAGTAGCTTGCGCGAACCGCGCCGGGGCCGACAACCTGAGCTCGTACTCGGCCGCCCGCCAGTCAGGGGCGGCCTTCGCTGTGACTGCCATGAACTCTGAGACCCTTCACCAGGCACTCCAAGTCCTCTCCCTGATCTCCGACCTTGAGTACCACGCCAGCATCGGGTCCACCAACGACCGTGCCCTGGAGCTTGCCCGGCAGGGCGCTCCGGAAGGCTTCGTCGTCGTCGCCGACACGCAGACCCGTGGCAAAGGACGTCGGGGCAAGTCGTGGCAGGATGAGTCCGGCAGGTCGCTGCTATTCACCCTCCTCTTGCGACCCAGCGTCGACCCACAGTTGCGCGGCCTGATCGGGTTGGCTCTGGCAGTGGGCGCCGCGGAAGCCGTGACGGAGCTCACAGGCCTCGCGGTTCGCACGAAGTGGCCCAACGACCTGGTTCTGCTGCAGCCTTCTGGCACTCCTGCAAAGCTGGCCGGGATCCTTGTCGAGGGCGACGCCGACTTCTGCGTGGCAGGCCTCGGGCTGAACGTGGGGCCAGTTCCACCCTTTGCTGCCGCCGGGCTGCCTGCAGTCGGCCTCGCGCCGCATGCCGCCACGGTCCCTCCGCGGGAGGCTCTGTTAGCGGCAATTCTGCGTCACTTCGAGCCCTGGTACCGGCTTCTGACCGAGGACGGGGCGCGCCAGGTGGCCAGGGCCTTCCGTGAGCTTGACATCACCCTCGGTTGCGCGGTAACGTTGCGAGAGGGCAGTAGAGAAGTGACGGGGCTCGCGGTTGACCTCGACGCCACAGGCGCCTTGATCGTCCAGATCGGTGCGGAACGTCACCGCTTTCTGGCCGGCGAGGTCAGCCTCAGTCACACCTCATCCTTCAGCAAGGATCCCAACTTTTGAACCTCTGTGCAAGGACGACCTTTGGAGGGTGCTGGCTTGTCGTCGCTGTCGTCCTGGCCCTTGCCGGCCAGGTCGCGGACGCGAGCGAAGGCCTGCTGACTGCCGCCGCAGCGCTGCAGGCCGGCGATTTCGCCCAGGCCCGAGACCTCTATGCGGCGGAAGCCCAGGCCGACCGGCTCTGTGCGGTCGCTCGTGTTGGCGTGGGTGCCGCCGAGCTGTTCCTTGGCCACACTAGCGAAGCAGCACGGGCCTTCGCCGACGCTCAGATGCTGGACCCTAACCTGGGCTGCGCACGCCTCGGTGCCGGAACCGCCTTCTCACTGACGGGCAACTGGCGGGAGGCCGAAGCCCAGTACCACGCAGCCCTTTCCTGTGCTCTGCGACCAGCGCTCGCACTGGCGGCCGAAGCGTACGCCACCTGTGCTCTCGGGCTCTATGACACGGCGCTCCAGAACGCGCAGGCCGCCCTCGATCGTGAACCCGACCAGGGCGTTGCCCGGTATGCCTTCGCTGCCGCTTCGCTGGCCCGGGGTGACGCGCTCCCCGCAGCGCAGCTCCTGAACAAAGACGGGTACACGGCGGCTCGCAGGAGCCGGGCGCCACTGGACTTGCCTTCCTGTCTCCTCAGTCCCGGTGTCGCCTACTGGAAGCTGCATCGCGCGGCAGATGAACAGCGCGTGCCGCTTGTCGAGCCGCAGCCTGTGCCGCCATCCCTGGCACCGACGCCGACCGCTGCAGCTCCGACACCGCCGGTACCAACTGCCGCTCCTGCGTCCGCAGTTCCGGCGCCGGTTGCTACGCCTGCCCCACCCGCTGACTTCCGCGTCGCCAGTCCCCATGACGGCCAGACCGTCTCGGGCGTTACGACTTTCGAAGTCGCGACCGGCCCTGAAGTCGAGCTGGAGTACGTGACCGTCCTGGTCAACGACGCCTTCGCCGGGGTCACCGCGGTCAAGCCCTACCGGATCACCCTCGACACGCGGCAGTTCCCCGCGGGACCGGCCGAGATCCGTGTGGACGGCTGTGGGCCTGCAGGCCGCGTCCTGCGGACGGCCAGACTCCGCGTCAGCATCCGCAACGGCAACCGGACCCTCGCACCCGTGGAGGTCGCACTGCGCACTGCGACCGCCCAGATGCTCGAGGAGGTCCTGCTGCCGCCGATCTCGCCGGTAGTGTTCAAGCAGCTTGCCGGTCACGGTCTGATGGGACTGGGGCAGGCCGAGAGCGCTGCGGCCGCCTTCGAGAGCGCCTATGCGTGCAACGGCGATGTGCCCGGTCTGCGGTCAGATCTGCTCGTTGCCTACCGGGCCCTCGGGCTCGAGCCGCGTGCCGTTGCCCCGGAGATACATACTCTCCGCGGGCGAGAGCGCCAGGTCGCCCTAACCTTCGACGACGGGCCGCACCCACTGATCACCCCTTGGATTCTCGACCTGCTCGACAAAGAGCACATCAAGGCCACCTTCCTTCTGGTCGGCAAGCAGGTGACGCTCTACCCTGAGCTGGCCCGAGAGATCCGCCGCCGTGGACACCAGATCGGCTGTCATTCCTACGCTCACTACAGTCTACGCAACCTGTCCTCCCTGGAGTGTGAGCAGGACCTCGTGAAGTGCCGGCTGGCGATCCGTGAGGCCTGCGGCGAGACCGTGTCCCTGTTCCGCCCTCCCGGCGGGTACTACGATGCAACAGTTCGCGCGGCGGCCGGCGCCCTGGGAATGAGCACGGTCTTCTGGACCTGCAACATCACCAGCTTCCCGGGCCGCGACGGCAAGAACATCGCGGCGGAGCTTGCCCGGCAATGCCAGTCTGGCGGGATCGTGCTGCTGCACAACGGCGAGGATGAGACGCTGGACACGCTGCCCAATCTCATCCCCGAGTTGCGCAAGCGTGGCGTCACCTTCACGACGATCACACCGGAGCTGGCCCCTCCTTCCGCTCTGGCCGCTTCTGCCGAAGGGAGTCTGCGCTGATGGCGGCGAGGGTCCGCGCCGTGTGCCTTGGCCTGGTGATGCTCACCTTGCTGTGGGGGGCCGGGGATGCTCGGGTCGCAAGCGCAGCAGGAGTTGTCCCGGCCGGAGCTGCACCACCTCTGCTCGACCCGAACCTCTCCGAGTTCCCGGCGGCGACCGTCGCCGACTACTCCGACCTTCTCGAGGCGCCGGCCGGTCGCCATGGCCATCTCTTCGCCGGGCGCGATGGCCGCTTCTACTTCGAGGACGGAATCCGCGCCAGGTTCTGGGGCCTCAATGTCGCCAAGGAGGCCGTGTTCCAGCCCAAGCCGGTGATCGATGCCGCCGTCGATGCGATCGCCCGTGCCGGCTTCAACCTGGTGCGGCTGCATCATGTGGATGACGAGACGGGGTTACTTCCCGCAGCTCTGGCAAGCTCCAAGCAGCGGCTGGACCTCTCCCGTCTGGACTGCCTGGACTACTGGATCGCCCGCCTCAAGTCCCGTGGCATCTACATCTACCTGGACTTGCTCGACTACCGCACCTTCCAGGAAGCCGAGGGTGTTCCGCAGGGGCCACGGTTGGGTCGTGGCGCCAAGCCCTACGCGGTGTTCAACGAGCGACTGCAGGAACTTCAGCGCGACTACGCCGGGATGCTCCTCTTCGATCATGTGAACCCATACACCCGGCTGTCCTATGCCGCCGACCCGGCAGTGTGCCTGGTGGAGTTGTGCGACGAGAACGGGCTGTTCCACGAGCAGACGCGCCTCGGGAATCTGCTGTCTCCCTACCGCGAGGAGCTCGTGAAACGCTGGAACTTCTGGCTACTTTCGCACTATGGCTCGCGCGAGGAGTTGGCGCGATCCTGGACCGACCGCACAGGCAAGTGCTGTCTGCAGGATGACGAGGACCCTCGGCGGGGCAATGTCGCGCTGCCGGGCGTCACGCAAGGCTCAGACGCCGGGGTTCCTCGCATGGCCGGCCGCAACCTGTTCTATGCGGCGGTGCATCGCGAGTACTTCCGCAGCATGTCCAACTACCTTCGTTCGCGGGGCCTGCGTTGCCCCCTGTCCGCAGTGACGAAGCCGGAGGTACTGCCCGACCTGTGGGCCTGTGCCAACGAGCTGGACTTCACGGCCACCAACTACTACCACGATCACCCCTACTTCCGCCAGGGCAGCGAGTGGCAGCTTCCCGGTTTCTTCTCCGGGCTGAACGTCCTCTCGGATCAGGAGGGGAACGCCTTCGCACCCCGAGCGGCGGCGGCCAGAGTCCTCAACAAGCCTCTGGTGATCCGCGAGTGGGGCGCGTGCTGGCCCAACAACTCGCGCTCGGCCGGAATGCTCGAGGCGACCGCCTACGCTTGCCTGCAGGACATCGACGCGATGATCCTGTTCACCTACAGTGCGCAGCCCGGCGCTCGGTCGCTGGACTACTTCGATGTGCGCCATGATCCGGTGCGATGGGGCCTTGCAGCCCTCTGCGGACGGGCCTTCTTGCAGGGGCGGATTCAGCCCGCGGAGCACAGTGCCGCTGTGGCCTACTCGACTGCCGATGTGTTCTACCCGGGCGCCGATCCCTTGCCCGGTGCGGTGTATGAGCTCTCTCGAGTCGTTCGCCTGGGTAACGCCTTCTTCGATCGCAGTTGCGGAAGCCTCGCCGACCTGACTCTCGCCGCCGGACGGACCGGTGCCGAGTACACCGGGAACCAGACGATCCTGTCTGCCGACCGCGATTCCACCGACTGCTATGGCCGCGGGAACACGAGCGCTGCTGCGGCAAGTGGCTACCCGGCTCCCGGGCCGACCGTCGATTCCCTTCGTTTCAGATTCGGCGGCACGGGCTTCGGGGCTAGTGGGCTGTGCGACCTGGAGGACGTGCGTCCCTTCCCGACTAAGGCCCTCGGCTCCGACGGTCAGCTTCGCGCCATCGGCATCAGCGAGGACGGCCGCTTCTGCTTCGGCCTTCGCGACATGAAGCGCGGCAACTACATCTTCGGACGGCTGGAGGACCCGATCAAGCTTCGGGTCGCCCTCGACGCTCTCGGGCAGCTCCACAAGATCCCGGTCGACCACACCAACTTCGAGCGCGGAGCCTACTCCTCCGACACCCAGGAGTTGGTGATCGACCACCAGTCCGGCGTACTGTGGATCGCGACGCCCGCCTTCTGTGCCGTTACGGGTGCTCTGCGGGCAGGAGAGAAGGCTGCCGCCGGTGCCCTTGGAGTCCAGATCGGCAGTGCGGCCCAGGTACAGGGCGCAGACGCCACGACCGCCTGCGTCTGGCAGAGCCTGGATGGCACGCCTGCTGCCGAGGCGTCGCAATGGGTCATCAAGTACGTGACCTCCTCCGCGAACACTGCGCAGAAGATCCGGCCCCATCTGGTCAAAGAGAAGCAGAGCATCCTGGCCCTTGACAGCGCCGGCACTGCACCCGTGACCACCGACGGTCGCGTCTCCGACAAGCCGGTCCTCCTGCAACTCAGCGGGCAGGAGGTCTTGCGGGCAAACCTGCGAAATGGCTCCCTGGAGTTGCTGCGCAGGGGCGATGACTATGCGCTATACTGCGACACGCCCGGCGCACTCCTGCAGCTACCGCAACTGCCTGCGACGCTCTCCGCCGTGGTCTACTCTGCGATCAGCAGCCGTCGCGTCGAGCTCCGCCAGCCCTTTGCCTGGCCCTCTGATGCTGTGCTGATCGAGGTCCTGGCGCCCGTGACCGCCAATCGTGAATGAGAGGTGCAAGATGGAATTCAGCATCTTTGACTGCGTGTCACCCCTGGACTACCGCTACTACGGCGACGACCCGAAGATGATCGAGCTGCTCGGGCCCCATGTAACCGAGCGTGCCTATATCCTCTCGGAGTTGGAGGTCGAGGCAGCGGCCGTGCAGGTATTCGCACGGCGAAAGCTCTGCTCCGAGGCAGTGGCTGAGGAGGTCGCCCAGGCCATTCACCTCGTCACTCCTGAGGAGGTGCACGAGGAGGACGCTCGCATCCACCACGATACTCGTGCGATGGTGAACTGCCTGCAGCGGCACGTGAGCGATGAGGCCAAGCCCTTCATCCACCTCGCCATGACCAGCTTCGACGTCAAGGACACCGCGCTGGCTCTGCGACTCAAACGGGCGGCGCATGACGCGGTCATCCCCGAGTTGATCAAGCTGGAGAAGACGCTCATCGACCTGGCACGGCGTGAGAAGGATACGCTGCAGATGGGCCGGACGCATGGCCAGCACGCGGTCCCCATCACCTTTGGCTTCGCGATTGCCCAGTATGTCAGCCGTCTCGGCGGGCGGATCGAGGCCCTTCGGGCTGCAGCCGACAACCTGCGCGGCAAGATCAGTGGCGCCGTCGGCGCGTACAACGCCAGCAGCCTGCTCTTCGACGATCCCCTTGAGTTCGAGCAGGAGGTCCTGGGTGAGCTGGGGCTCGAGCCCTCACCTTCCTCGACCCAGATTGTTGAGGCCGAGTTCGCCACGGACTACATGCACGCGCTGGTGTCCGCCTTCGGCGTTCTCGCGAACCTGGCGGACGACATGCGACACCTGCAGCGGACCGAAATCGCCGAGGTGGGGGAGAAGTTCGAGGCCAACCAGGTCGGCTCCTCAACCATGCCCCACAAGCGCAACCCCTGGAACTTCGAGAACGTGAAGAGCCTTTGGAAGGTCGTCGTGGCCCGCATGCAGACCGTGTACCTGGACCAGATCTCCGAGCACCAGCGCGACCTGACCAACTCGGCCTCGCAGCGCTTCCTGCCGGAGGTCATTGTCATGCTGGTGAACTCGACCCGGCGGCTACAGCGCGTCATGGGCAAGCTGGTGACCGATCCCGAGCGAATGGCCGCGAACTTCGCCATGACCCACGGGATGATCGCCGCCGAACCCGCCTACATCCTGCTTGCCGCGCACGGTCATCCAGACGCCCACGAGGCCCTGCGGAAGTTGACGCTGCAGGCTCAGGCTACCGGGCGACCTCTTGGCGAGATACTCCGCGAAGAGAAGGACCTGGCGCCGTACCTGGAGAAGTTCACGCCTGCCCAGCGAGCACTCCTCGATGATCCCAGGCTCTACGTGGGACGCGCAAGCCAGAAGACGGAGCTACTGTGCCAGAAGTGGGAGCAGGCGCTGGGGCTGTAGACCGCCGACGGCCGGCCTCCAGGACCGAAGCCGCCGACTACCGCGAAGACACCAGTCGGAGGATTTGCCATGAGCCTCATTGGCATGGATATTGGCAGCACCAACTGCAAAGCCATTCTTTTCGACGCCGAAGGACAGCAGCTCGCGACAGCATCGCGCGAGTATGCCGAGGTGTACCCGGGTCCCGCGATGATCGAGCTGCGGCCCGATGATGTGTGGAGCGCGATCTGTGAGGTCCTCCGCAAGGTGAGCGGGGCTGCCGGCGGCGATCCCGTGCAGGCCGTCTCCTTCTCTGCCCTGGGCGAAGCCTTCACCCCGGTGGGCAAGAGCGGCGAGTTCCTCTATAACACGATCGTCTCCCCGGACAACCGCGCGGTCGACGAGGCCAACAGCTGGCATGACACTCTGGGCGCTGAGCGCATGTTTGAGATCACCGGCATGCCGCTGCACCCGAGCTTCTCGCTGAACAAGATCATGTGGCTGCGCGAGCACCGGCCTGACGTCCACAAGCAGACCTGGAAGTACCTGCTGTGGCCGGACATCATCTTCTACAAGCTCGGCCTGCAGCCTCGCCTTGACTGGAGCCTTGCCGGCCGCACCATGTGCTTCGACGTGGTCAACAAGTGCTGGGCCGAGGAGGTGCTGGAGGTCGCCGGGATCTCCAGTGACATGCTGGCCGATCCGATCCGCCCGGGTTCCGTGGTGGGCGAGATCAGCGCCGAAGCCTCCGTCGAGACCGGTCTGCCCAAGGGCTGTCTGGTCGTCGCAGGAGGCCATGACCAGCCGATGAACGCCCTCGGGGCCGGGATCATCCGCGAGGGCATGGCCGTCGATGGCCATGGGACCGTCGAGTGCATCACCGTCGCCTTCGAGAAGCCGGTGCTCACCGCGGACATGCTGGCCCGCAACTACTGCTGCTACCCGCACGTCTGCGGCGATCTGTACGCTAGTCTGGCCTTCAACTACTCCGCCGGGTCGCTCCTCCGCTGGTATCGCGACCAGTTCGCTAAGGCCGAGGTCACGCAGGCTGAGGCCGAGAATCGAGACGTCTACGACCTGCTCCTGAACGACCTCCCCGAAGGGCCCTCGGGGCTGTTCTTCATCCCCTACTTCGCCGGTTCGGGCACTCCCTACATGGACCCGCTCTCCAAGGGCGTGATCGCAGGGCTGACGATCGGCTGCACCCAGAAGACCTTCATCAAGGGTCTGCTGGAAGGCGTGTGCTACGAGCTGGCCCTGAACCTCCAGGGCCTCGAGGACGCCGGTGTCCACGTGGACCGGCTGCGCTGCACCGGTGGCGGGAGCAAGAGCCCCTACTGGACCCAGCTCAAGGCCGACATCACCGGCAAGGAATGCGTAACCCTCAACGTGAGCGAGAGCGGCTGCCAGGCAGCGGCAATGCTCGCCGGCGTCCAGGCCGGCGTGTACTCCTCAGTGCCCGATGCCGTGGAGGCTCTCGTCAAGGAAAAGGACGCCTACGAGCCGCGAGCCGCGGAGCATGAGCGCTACCAGGAGCAGTTCGCGATCTACCGTGAGCTGTGGCCCAGCGTCGCCGAGGTCGTACACAAGATGCGCTAGACGCCCTGCCCGGTCACAGAGCCTCCTGCGGCAGAGGGAGTGCGCCCACGGCGTGCCCCTCTGCCTTTCGTTTGCGGTGGCGGGCGGGACTGCTGTTGGTACCGGCAATCGGTCGGGAGGCGAATCAGTAGGCACCGCGCGCGGTAAGGACTGCGGGGATCGTCAGGAGCAGGAGCTTGAGGTCAACCCAGAAATCGTGGTGACGGACGTACTCGATGTCCAGTCGCACCCAGTCGTCGAAGCCGAGGTCGCTGCGTCCGCTCACCTGCCACAGACACGTCAGTCCGGGCTTCACCGCGAGGCGCTCGGTCTGCCAGGGCTCGTACTCGTCAACCTCTGAGGGGATGGGAGGGCGCGGGCCGACC
This sequence comes from Armatimonadia bacterium, assembly GCA_039679385.1. NCBI lineage: Bacteria > Bacillati > Armatimonadota > Armatimonadia > Armatimonadia bacterium. Next base: position 100,587 of record JBDKVB010000091.1, read on the forward strand.
AGGCTCATGGTCCCGCGCAGGACGTGGAATAGCTGCGGGAGTTCGTCGATGCTGTAGCGCCGGATTATTCGCCCCACTCGGGTGATGCGAGGGTCGCGACGAATCTTGAACACCGGACCCGTCGCCTCATTGCTGGCGGCAAGGCTGTCGCGCAGGTCCGGCGCGGCAGCGTTCATCGAGCGGAACTTGTAGAAGTGGAAGGGCTTGCCGTCTCGTCCCAGACGGTACTGGGAGTAGAAGACCGGACCAGGCGAGTCCAGGACCACTGCGAGCGCCGTGACCAGCATGATGGGCGAGGCGATGATGAGAGCCGCGAAGGCCCCGGCGATATCAAGCAGACGTTTCGCAGCCAGGTAGCCCAGGGAGTCAACACGCTGAGCGCGCCCGAGGCGTCTCGAGGTCGGCTGCGTGTGACCTTCGGTGTCCATGAACGCACTCCCAGTATGTGCGCTTCGTCAGAACCACTGTTGCCCTGGCGCACAGCTCTCGGGCCTAGCCTGCAGTCTGTGCCTGAGGCTGGCCCTTCGGATACCAGAACCCCACTGCCCCCGGATATACCGCAGACAGTATCTCCACGAGCGCGCGCTGTGCACTCTTGGTATCGTTCCCGTTCACGCTCGTCTTGAGGATGAGGATCAGCCCGCCAGCGCCGATCTTGCCCGAGATCATCCTCGTCACATGAATGGTCCAGTCGGCGGTCGTCGCGCCAGGCCGGGCGTACACGAACATCGCCATCTCCTGGTTGCCATCCTTGGTGGCCAACAGTTGCCGCGCGTTGATCGGCCCGGAATGTGGGCAACCAGCGGGTGCCGGGATCTGCAGCTCATGGTTCTGCAGTATCTGCCAGCCCTGCGCGGGGTAGCACCCGGTCGGCGCGTGGATGCTGCGCCAGTCGGTTCCATAGATAGCCGAGAGCAGAACCTGACGGTCGGGGCTCTGATACACCCGCTCTTCCATCGCCGCGGGCTGCAGGTAGTCGTAGACGGTCTGCGCGACCGGCAGGACTTCGCTCTTGAAGGCACCCACGGTCGCGGGCATCTGCGAGAAGTCCACCTTGTAGGTCGGAGCGACCACGCGCAGGCTGCGCGCCACCTGGGTGCCACCCGCGCCAACAAGCAGCAACACGGCAGCAATCAGATATCGTCGCGCATCTTTGTGCACCGCAGCAGCCCCCCCACTGCGAACAGCCCGATGAGAGCGTACATGAACACGATCAAACCTGACGCCGTGTGGAAGAACCCCTCGGCCGCCTTCTGACCAAAGATGTGTCCGAGCACCAGCGTAGTGGCAATGCGGGCCGCATTGGCCAGGACTGCCACCGGGAAGGAGGCCAGGAAAAGCACCACTCGCTTGTACAGCGCTGCCTCGACCAGCCAGGCGTAGAGTGCGCCCAGGGCGGACATCGAGATGATGGTCTTTAACCCGCTGCAGGCGACAGCCACCTCAAAGGTGTACTCCGGCAGGCGAATCGTCGTGCCCTCAACCTTCGTGGGTACCCCGATCGCCTGGGAGAAGCCGCCGCCGAG
>JBDKVB010000092.1 GCA_039679385.1 Armatimonadia bacterium
AGTAGTCCGCGCCCCAGTCGTCGAGGAAGTCGTCGAACGCCTCGGCGATGGCGACCGACCAGCGATCCGCATTGGGATTCACCGTGTCGATGTCCACCGCGATCTTGTGGGGCACGTCATGCACCAGTTTCCAGTAGGGGAGGAGTGTGCGGTCCCGTGACGCCTGGGCATCGCCGAAGTTCACGTTCGTCTGCCAGCCCGCGCCCTGCGCTTCGAGCTTGCTCTGGTCGTAGGGCAGACCGCCCTCCAACTGGGCTCGCACCTCGTTGATGGTGCGAATGCGCAGCGAGCTATCCAGGATGAAGCGGTTGTAGATGGAGCGGGCGCTCTCCACGTCGCGAATGCGCCGCTGATCGTCGGCGATCTTGAACCCATCACCGGAAGGGGTTTCAGGGAGGGGGGACTTCGAGCCCTTCTTGGTGTTGGGTTTCACTGTTCTCCTTTTACTTCAGGGACGGGAGTTTGCAAGACGGAAGGAACCCAGCACCCCACGGGGTACGGGAGGTCGCGCCCCTCGTCCGAGGCGACTACCACCGAGGCGGGCACCGCGCACTTGGCCTTGAGGCTGCACCCGCAGACCCCGCAGACGTGCAAATCGCCGAAGCGCCGGTCCTCCGGGATGGCCCGATCCACCATGCGGTACAGCGGGGCGCAGCGGCACCCTTGCACCGGCTGGTTCATCGGGCAGGCCGCGCAGGTCTTGCGCCGCGCCTCGTTGACTTCGAGGGGGACGATCTCCCGCCCGCCCATGAGCCAGTCGAGCGCGGCGCGGCTGAAGGCAAGGATCTCCGTGACCGAGGCGGTGCGGGTCAGGTCATGCACCGGCTTCCAGGAGTCGTCCGGCCCTTCCGGCACGCACTCACGGGTGCCCAGCTTCGAGCAGATTTGCCGCTGCACGTCCAAGCGTGCCTGTTCGAGCGAGTCGGGAAAACCGTTATGCTGGCGATGGGTATGCACCTGAGAGACGAGGTCGGCGAGGTTGTCCGCCTTGATGGTCAAGCGAGTCCGTGGCTCAAGGTACTGCCAGCCACAGGGGGGAACGTCGCTAGGATGTCGGAGTTTGGCCATAGCCTTTAGGGTTTTACCCGGAGGAGTTGCTCCTTCTCCTCGGCGGAGAAGAACCTTGGCAGCTTCATGCTGAGCCACCGTTGCAGGGCCGTGAGCGAATCGAAGACGTACTCCTCCCCCTGGAGGCAGGGGGCCGTCGTTACCGATATGGCGTACCCGTTCGAGACTACGCGCAGCGCGAAGCCGTGGATCTTGATATTATCAGCGGTCGTTTCCATGTGTAAATTCTCCTGAGAACCGCGAAGCCGCCTTCCGCGCCAGCTTGCGGCAGTGCGCCCACGAGAGGCGAGAGCTGACCCCGCCGAACTCGGCGAGCATCCCCTTGCGGACCATCAGCTCCCCAAGCTGGCAGAAGGCATCGCCATAGTCGGGGGAACGACCGAGGCGCTTCTTCAGCTCGTCCTTGTTCTCGACGATCATCTTCGCCGAGCCGCCCTGCGTCTTGATCGAGTACTGGCGCGAGGCGAGATCCTCCTTGGTCTTCTTGTCCACTTTGGACAGGCCGCAGAGCATCCCCTCCTTTGCCAGATAGGAGGCACGGAACCACAACTCGCTGGAGAAGTAGAGCACCTGCTCGCTGGCCTTCTTGGCGTCGTTGAGGCGCAGCGGCCGGTCGGTGGTGGCGTCAGAGTAGCTGATGCCCTGCACCTTCGGCGACCAAGTGGTGGTGAGCAGCGAATAGACACCACGCCCCTGCGCTGTGGTATCCATGATGAAGTTCTCGGGCTTCACCCCGGCCTCCTCGCACTTGGCTTTCACCTGCTGGGCGATCTGGTCCTCTTTCAGGATACGGCTTCCCGCATCCGAGATTTGGAGCTTCACCGACTTGGTGGCGGAGCAGCAGGGCTTGCCATCACGGAGCCGGCCGAGATCGGCGAACATGAGCACGCAATCGTCGTGGGTGAACGCCGGGTCGAGAGTGGCTACCTTCTCGGGCGGGAAGTCGAAAGTGGCGGCGGGGGTGGCTTGCTCGATGGTCGCGGAGGGCCACACCTTGTTCACCATGCCGTCGGGCGGTGGGAACCCGAGGACGTACATATACCACTTCACGCTCTGCTCGCCCTCCGTGATGCGGAGGGTCTCGACGTAGGTGGAATCCACGAGTCCGGGGCAGACCACCTTGCGGGCCTTCACGTTGGGGCTGAGGAGAGCGTTGAAGTGGACGCAGACACCCTTCGGTTGCACCGTCTCCCAGAACGCGGTGTTCTCGTCCACGTCCGACCAGCCCTTGCGTGGCATGGCCCAATTCTGACAGTACGCACTGGACCGATCCGAAGGGTTGGTGAGAAGGGCGGTGCGGAAGTCCGGGTCGGCGCGGGCGTTGTCGATGGCCGAGAACAGCACATCGCCCATGTGTTCGCACTCGTCGGCCACGATCCGTCGCCGGGGGGTGTGCTGACCGCGCAGCTTGGTGGCGTTCACGTCGGAGGAATCCGCCGCCACGCCCTGTATCAGAAACTTGTCCACATCCGCCTTCGTCTTGCT
>JBDKVB010000093.1 GCA_039679385.1 Armatimonadia bacterium
TGGAGGTGCCTGCGGACAGGATCTCGGACCTGACCTACAGCGGGGAGACGCGCGAGGTTCGGATCGCCTTGTTCGCCTCGCCGCCGATCGTCCTCACCGCTGAGGAGCTGTGGGTGGAACTCAGGGACGTGTCCGCCCCGACCTTCGAGGGACCGAACAAGACCATCGACGTTGGGCTGCGAAGGCGAGGCCTTGGTCGGCCCCGGCGTTGCTGCAAACCCGGGTAGCGTCCTGCGCCGCGTCTGTAGAGGGTAGGGACGCAGCATGCGCCCGTCGGAGGCGTTAGCAGGTGGGATCGTCCTCTTCACTGGGTTCTGCTGTTGTGCCTGGACCGGCACTGGTGGCGGTGTGCGCTATCTTCGCCGGCTGGTATCTCGTGGCCCTTGGCATCCCGCGCCTGCAGGGACTGATGGCAGCCCGAGTGCCCGGGTTGCTGCTCGGGGCTCTCGACTCTCCGGCCACACTCATAGGCATGGCGATGCTCGTCGGCTATGTGAGCACGTTGCCGCAGGTTCGGCCTCTGGCAGTCCAGGAGGCCTTCGAGCTCCTGACCGTGGCGTTCGCTCTCTCGCTTCTGGGGTTGGTGAGGCGGCGACTGTACGTGTACCTAACGGCCTGCGCCCTTCTGTCCGCTCTGGTCACATGGACGACGGTTGAGGGTGCCCTTTGGGTTGCTGTGGTGCTTCTGCTGCTGACACAGGGCTACGAGGAGGAGCTTGCGCGACTTGTGACGCCGCACCTTGAGACGCGCCTGGAGACCCTGTGGAGCCTGATGTACGCGGAGGCCCTGGCCCTGACCTGCCTGGGCCTGTGGCTCACGCGAGACCCGATTGCGCAGAGCGTTGCTGAGTGCACCGCGCTGGTGTTGCTGTTCGTGCTGGTGCTCGCACGGATGCCCGGAATCTCGGCGCACCTGGGGACGCCTGCCTTCGCCCCACCGGGCTTGAGCGCGGTGCAGAGGAAGGTCGCCCGGTGGACGGTTGGTGGCAGAGAGCAACGAGAGGAAGCGGATGCATGACGAAGGCGGACGACGACACAGGTGCTGAGGTCTACAGGCGGGGGTGGTCTCGGCTCGAGATCGTCGCTGTTCTCGGCGTGGCAGCTCTCCTCCTCGTCAAGGTTGCCCTGGTGCTGGCGACGGTTGTTGATCTCTTCCTAACAGGGCGTAGCATCGGAGAGGGACTGCCGCTCGGCGTCTGGGTCAGTGGCCTAGTGAATGTGGTGGTGGGCATCGCCGTCTGCGTCAGTGGCGTGAAGCTAGTCGCGGCGAACCACTACGAGACGGTCAGTCTCCAGCAAGACGCGATCTCTGTATCCAGTTGGCGAGGCAGCACGAGCACAGTCGCCTGGGACGACGTAACCGGCTTGTATGCCTTCGCGAAGCACCGCGTGTTCGTGCGGGGTGTACTGACGCTGGGCGTCGCGGGCACCTCGGGGGTACTGCATGCAGGCACGCGAAAGGTGCGCCTCCCGGACCTCAGGCAGTGGGACCAGATGCACGAGAGCATCGTGCGCCGGGCCGAGCTAGTGAAGGTGCGGGAGGACCTCTGGGGTGCGACGTATGGGCGAAGGCTCGACGGCACCTGAGAGGCGAAGCCGAAGGCAGACAGCAGAGGAAGGGTGAGCCCCTGCGAGGAGTGGGGCAGTGGCTCCCCGGGTTCAAGAGTCCCCGGGTCAGAGCAGTCGTCGCCCGTCGGACAGCTGTGGGTGGAGCTCTGAGAGGCGGTGACCCTACCATGTGCTTGGATCAGGGCGATGAGCGTCTCGCCGGAGACGACCCACTGGCCGCCCTTGTGCAGCAGCTTGGGTCCTCCGAGGGCGCTGAGCGCGTCCGCGGCCTGATCCTCCTGGCACGGCAGGTTCCACTAGAGGACGTGGAGTGGATACTGTCGAGCTGCGAGGATCTCGTGCCGGTTCTGAGGCTGGCCAAAGCGGTCCGCACCTCTCTGAGCGCGCCGGAGCACGACGCTGTTGCTGCAGGCATGGGCGATCTCCTGGATGTCTCGGTGAGGGGCGCGGGCAGAGCCTACGATGACCCTGGACCTGCCGCGGACGAACTGAAGGCCGCCCTACTTGGGGCCGAGCCAGCTCGCAGAGCACTGTGTCTCGTTACGACCTTCTGTGTAGACCACTCCTTGGCCTACAGGCTGGCGCCCTGTGTTCTGGACGCAGTGACAGCCGACGAGCTATTGCGACTACTGTCTCGTCAGACGGGCTACCCGTGCTTCTTGGCGGCCAAGCTACTCATCGTGTTTGGACAACCGCCAATGCTGCATCGCGTGGTCCGTTGGCTTGCCCGACAGGACGACGAGACTGTCGAGGCACTCCTACCCACCCTCAGAGCCCTCTGTCGTCGACGACGCGAGTGCTTGCTCGACCTCGTCGCTGCGGTTGAAGGCGAAGCTGTGCGTATCACGGCCCTGCGGGCGCTCTGCACGGCGAAGGACGAGGATGGGTTAAGGGATGCAATCACGGCGTTGCTGACCGACGACAGTGATGAGGTGCGCCTCGCCGCGGCGGAAGCCCTTGCGGGGATAGGCGACGACTCTGGTCTGCGAGTGCTCGAGGAGCTCGCCCAGAGCGATGCCCTGCGCCTGTCAGCGAAGGTCTTCGCCTGCCTATCCGAGCTCGCCCTGACGGCGGACAACGCAGTAGCCCTCCTAGACAGGCTGTGGCGCGCCAGTACATGGTCGGGCAAGCGCGGGAAGCAGATCGGCACGCAAGCGCTTGAGGCGCTATTCGATGCGTCCACGAATCCGTGTGCGGCACAATCGCTCGTGAGCGCCCTTGACGAGGGCCCAGAGGCGGCCCGTCGTGTGGTGGTGTGTTGCGCACTTCGCCTCGGTTCCGCCGCGTTCATGCGAAGATGGCAGGAGCTTGGGCATGCGCCACCCCAGGCGAACAGCCCCGCCGCGGTTGAGTTTGCGAGGATGTTCCTCGAATGGCTGGGGCGATAGCGAGGACGGCACCTGTGTGGCGATCAGCGCCAAGGGCGACAGATGCTCACACTGCCTGGCCTTGCGTCGCGGCCTCGCCAGGAGCGATCGGGCGCAGTGACGACCAGACCCTATCGTGCATCGGCAATGTGCGACTGCAGCAGCACCTGAGTACTGCGGGAAGCTGGCATGGGGAGGAAGGTTGGCGGGTGTGGCGAAAGGGCAGCAAAGGATGACCACGGACACCAGCACGTACGAGCCTGGCCAAGACAACCTCCGGCCACCGCAGTCGAAGCGGCGACGGCTGGCTCGCCGCCTCCTGGTTGTGGTCTTGAGCCTGCTGGGCAGCTGTCTGCTCCTGTTCAAGAGCGAGGCGGGTCCCAGGGTTGCCGTGCTGCTGGCCACGAACGGCTGCGAGGGTTGGGCGCTGATGCTCTGCCGCGGGATTGAGGGCACCAACCTGGGGATGCCCCTGGGGTTCAAAGCCCACCGACTAGAGGCGGTCCTACTGCGGACGGCGGCCCTACTCGACAGGAGCCGCGCCCCCGAGGCCTTGGAGGCAATAGAGCGCTACCGGGCCAACGCAGAAGGCGCGAACTGTCCTTCCGAAGTGCTCAGGGCGGTGTCCCACCGAGCTTCGCTGTACGCCGACGAGGAACGCTGGGAGGAAGCCGCCGCACTGCTGTTGACCGAGCTGCGTAGACATCCTGAGCAGCCGCGGCCGGAGTCCTATCTATCAGAGGTGATCGGCTGGCTGAGCGAGGCCGGTGAAAACGCGAAGGCCCTCGCAGTCTTCGAGGAGTACGCTCGTGGCCACAAACAGTCGGAGGACGCGATGCTTGCCGTCGACGCCGTCTGGCAGGCCTTCGAGGATTCGCACCGAGAGCCGGAAGGTCGGGAGTACCTTCTCCGCGTGCAGGCGGAGCACAAGGGGCAGCCGCTGGACAAGGCCATCGCTGACACGCTGTCGGAGAGCAAGTCCCCGCTTCCGCCAATAGGCAAGTGACGGCCAGATGTGGGCTGTTGCCCCTGGCGGACCTGACGGGTAGACAGACTGACGAGGCCACGCTCAAGGGGCCTCTGCGTCTGCTGAGAGTTGGAGGGATCACCGTTGAACCTCTGGGTGCCGTGGCTGGTGATTGCGACGCTGTTCCCGCGAAGCGTACACGGCTGGGTGCCGCCTGCCCTCCGGTGGGTGGCAGCCGTCGGGTGCATGTGGCTGGCACTCACCTGCGAGTACCCGGGGCTGTACCTTGCGCGTCACTCGACACCGCCAGTTAGCGTGGAACAGAAGGTGTTCACTGGCCCCTATGAGATGGGAAGGGTAGGCGTCGAGTTGCTGTGCGCCGGTGCTCTGGGTGCGCTAACCGCCCTGAGACGGAACCGCAGCCTGGACAGGAAGCTCGTGTGGTGCGGGTTGCTCCTTCCGGGATCCGTTGCACTGCTCTGCTGGGGCGTTACGCGGGCACTTGCGCCCTTCTCGTGGCGCACTGATTTGCTGGCAGTGATGTGGTGGGCTATCGCGACCCCACTCTTCATCGCGAGTTGGTATAGCCCAGGTGAACGTGTCGAGGGGCAGAGGCCACAGTGCCACACAAGGTGGCGGGTCTACCGACCGAAGAGACCCTTCGCCGCGCCGCTTGCACGTCATCAGCGCACGCCTCGACATCGTGCGAGACCCTTCGTCTCCCATCGTATGTCTCCGGGGGCGGTCGTCGGACGCCGCCACCACAGCAGCCCCAGGGCACGTCGATTCCGGTCGCAGGGGCTGGACCCCCGGTTAGGTGACTGAGGCAGAGCGGGACTCGGCGGCTGCCGAACTAGGTAACCAGCTACTATGACTACGATGACGCTGGGGCGAGCGGAGCAACTGGACAGGGCCAGCGGAGTGGGCAGCCGTGACCCAGGACCGACGCAGTACGAGGGATGGCCTATGGAACGCAGGCGACTGACCCTTGGCCTCGTCGTCGGTCTCGGCCTGGCGCACTACTACGGCGCGCTGGTGGTGCAGGTTGGGCTCATGCTCCTCTTTGCAGCGACGGAGTCCCACCTCCCGCTGACCATCAGCCGAGCGGTTCTGTGCTTGTTCTGTGCCTCAAATGACTTGTGCGGCCTGGCAGTCGGGGCGGTGGCACAATGTTCGACGCATCGTGGGGCCCTGGTAGGGGCCGCCGTCGGTGCTGTCTCGGGTGCGCTGTACCTCTTCGATGGAGCCACACGCCCTGCCGTCGGGATGGCAGCTGGGCTGTACGGTGGAGGGAGTACGCTTGTGAGCTGCACCCTCGGGGCGTATCTGGCGCAACTCGTCCAGCGGCGCCGCCAGCGTATCGTGCGCGGTATGGGAGAGGATCGGCTGTGAGTGCCTGGGAGACGCTCGATGGCGACATGTCCACTACGATGCCCTGGGACGGGCGGAGCAGTTGGACAAGGCCAGCGGAGTGGGCGCCTACTACCACTACGACTAGGTCGGGCAGTTGCTGGCTGAAGTGCGCTACCCCGGCGGCGAAGTGATCTACCACAACTACGACGCGCGGGGCGCTCAGACCCAGGCGCTCAAGACCGGTATCCCCGACCAGGCCTGGGAGTGTGACGCCGCCGGTCGCGCGATACACTCCAGGCAGGGCGACGCCAACCTGTACTACCACTACGACGAGGCGGGGCTGCGCACGGCCCTGGCCCTGGAGCTGGACGAGGTTACCTACTGGACGCACTACGAGCAGGAGGAACGGGGCTTGCTCAGCGCCCTGTGCGATCCCTGGGAGCAGGCGACCTACTACGCCTACGACCCCCGGGGGCTGCAGCTCACGCGACGGCTGCCGAACCAGGTAACCAGCTATTACAACTACGACGACGCCGGGCAGGTGCAGAGCCTGCTGCACGCCGGCACGGGCGGCCTTCTGCAGAGCCTGTACTACA